>NZ_CBDLAM010000208.1:0-5949 GCF_965301125.1 Anaerosporobacter sp.
GAGTTGTACTTTAAAAGATGATACCATCAGCAAATTTGAAGTTATTTATGATAATGAGCCCTGGTTTTCAATAGATGGAATTGTGTGGGATAAGTCAAATAAAAAATAGAACGTTATTATAAAAGGGTGTAACTAAAAAGTAATTAGTTACACCCCCAGCAATTCTATTATCCGATTGTTTCTTCACCTTCGTGACCATTTCTTTTTTTACTTTTTCTATACCAAGCAATCGAAAAAATCCCATTTACCAAGGATAAAATACTAAACGATAATAACAATACATTAGATATGGAATTATTAATAAAATTCATAACTGGATTAAACTGATCTAAAATCCAAAATGTTATAAACATAGCTGCTAATACTATTACAATATGAGGCAGTATCTTTCCACTCATTTTCTATTACCTACCTTTCTATTCTTCTCCAACATAGATGATATCACTAATGGTTCTTCCTCCATCTGCTGGCTGATTCACATATTCGCCATCATAAACCATAGCAGCGGATTTCCCTCCATCAAGATTATATGCTACCTTACAGCCAAGAGAAGACATAATTCCTGATAATTCACTTAAAGTAACACCTCTACTATACCCTTCATCACGCCCATCAACTGTTACTAATACGTAATGCCCTGGTTCCAAATAACCAATAGCCGCCCTTGGGTTCTCGCCATTCAGATACGAAGTTGTATTGAATGAAGTCGCTACCTCTCCATTATCATCAAGTAGTGATGGTCCAAAGTTCCATGCCTGCCAAGCACCTGCAGCAATTACTTCATCCACATCAAATTCATCTGGTGAATATGTCTTCATTGTTCCATCTGAAAATAGGACACATATATCCGTTCCAATTATATCATCTCGGTATAAGACACCATTTCGTATAACGACGCTTGAATCACTATTTCCATAATAGTCACCTGACATAGCTAATATAGCATTATAATCCTTAGCCATATCCTGTACACTTTCTCTTATGTTCTTACCATATTCCCCTGATGCAAATCCAGTACGAAGATAAGAAATGTTACTTACCTTTACATCCGCGACATAATAGGTAACCTTGTCAGACCCTGTTCCAGTGCTAACCTTGTTGACTGTAAGACTTACCTTGTCATCTTCATAAGTTTGTATCTCTTCGCTAGTTTTGATACTGTTTTTCATGCTATCACCAGAATTTTCATCAGACTGTTGTTGACTAGTATTCTCATTCTTAACTGCATTTGGAGTTTTCTCAGATCGACTATCTCCTGGCTTATCTCCTCGTCCACCTCTATTCCCTTTGCTTGTATCTGAGGTAGATACTTCACTTGATTCATCTTCGTCAGATAATGCAAATTGTTGTGTGGTAGAATCTGACGTAGTCACTACTCTACCTGTGTTGTTATAATGATGTGGTAGGAAATAATAATACTGCAAAAATGCACCCATACAAATCAGATACAAAACCACATCCATTATTATCATTGCTGGTACGGACATATCTTTATGCGGTTTATTTTTCATTCTTAACTTGATCATAAATTACAGATTCCTTTCTATTATTATGAAATACAAAATGCTTCTGCACATAATAACTTACTATGAACATTATTATTTCTACAATTATCTTTGCTGCATAAGGATTTGGCAATATCGTATGAACCAGTATCATCAGCAGCAAAGTATTCATAGCTAAAATTGCAACAACTAAAGTAAAATATTTTACTGCTGAACTATGTACACTCTCTTTATCCTTAAATACATATTTCTTATTCATCGTGTAATTACATATCGAGCTAATAAAACGCGCCCCTAGATTGCTCATTGCAATCACTTGATGCATACCTAGTGCTCCAAAGATCACATTCCATATACTAAACATTCCATAGTCTATTAAGAATGAAAGTAACGAAGAACATGAAAATCGTATTATCTCCTTGTAAATTCGATAAGAATCTTTAATCACCCGAAAATGTGATGATTGGTTTCCCTCTAGATAAATCGTTTCAATTGGAACTTCCTTTAAAGCGATACCATCTCTAGCACATTGCAATAATACATTCATCTCGTATTCATAACGATCTCCTTCGATACTTTTAAGATATGGAATCATGCTATATGCAAATGCACGAAGCCCTGTCTGTGTATCTTTAACAGAAACCTTTGTTGCTAAACGAAAAATTCCTCTAGTTAACGTATTACCGAACTGACTACGAGCTGGTACATTACCGACAAAAGAACGACTTCCTAAAACTAATGTACAATCGTCACCTGCTGCCTCAGCAACCTTATTGATATCTTCTACTGTATGTTGCCCATCTGCATCAGCAATAACAACAATTGTATCTTCTGGTTCATTCAATTGAATATAAGTCAATGCAGTTTTAATTGCTCTTCCTTTTCCATAGTTTTTACTATGGGTTAGCACAATACTATAGTCCTCTGCCTTTCTAAAAATCTCGTTTGTTTCTTCTTTGCTTCCGTCATTAACAACAATTAGCTTTATGTTATGTAAACTAATTGTTAATTCTTCTAATAACAGTAATAGTTTATCATCTGGATCAAACGCTGGAATGATAATTGCTATTTGTTTCCCTCTCATTCTTTACCTCCTAGTTTTCCTGCAATTTTAGATTTCCAACCTATCCACCCTTTAATATACATTCTACTACTATTATAACAAAGAAAAATGTTCGGAGTTTGTTAAAACTGCGAACATTCTGTGAAATATATGTAATTGAATTAAATATCTTCCCTAAAATATATTTAGTGTTAGCTAGGAGATAAAATGTTTGCCTCCTCAATATCATTGTCACTAATAATTTTCCATCTTTCATCACGATTTGACGATCTGCATAAGATGCAACAACTTACCGTTATCAGCAGCTTCTTGAATAAGAAAGCCAAATAGCTGAATTTACTATATATTTAAGCACGGTGAGTATTACGTGGGTATTACTTAGAGCGTTTTTTAGAATATTAGGACATCTCAGGACTATGAGATTTACAATACTCTACAACATACTGATAAATATCTTTTCCATCATTTTGATATCCCCCTCGGTTCCCTTGTTTGATCTCAGCCTTTGCTAAACATAAAGCCCTATCTGATTCATTAAGTAGGATATATGCCAACATTTTTTTGAGCTTTTCACTTAAAAAATTCTCTTTATGAAGAATATACTGATAATATTCTTCATGACTAAAGTTTATTGACTCAAGAAATTTTCCAATTCTTATCTCAAATTCTTCTAATACAGTTTTAGATATTGAATCTAAATCACTATTTATCGTAATCGTATATTGACTTTCAGCTAATTGTATTGATTGGACTACAAACGCTCCATTAGATCTCAAACTCTCTCTTTGACTTATATTATCTGGCATATTGAAAATAGTCCAAAATAAATTATCCTCTTCATAAGTCTTAATATAATACCGGACAACCAACTTAAATTCTCCATCAACCACTCGTACAAAAAATACAGCATGCGTAAAGAATTCACCCAGTCCCTTATAAATACAATTAGAGACTATTTTACAATTATATTGTGATGTTACCATACGCAAGGTTTTAACTAAACTTTTCTCAAGTATCTTAATCACACTTTTTTGCTCTTTCTTCATTGTCCAATCCTTTCTATAAATCAATTGGTTTGAGCTGATATTTTAATAGCATATTGACCAAGCTGTTTAGCAACTACATCTAAAAATTGAGAACATTTCTCTATGATTGGATGTTTAAAATGAATTTCAATAGTAAAAAAATCAAATTCATCATCAGGATAAATTTCCTTGAACTGTTCAGATTCAATATATAAAACATAGGAATTAATCTTATCTTGCAATGTAACCAAATGGTAACGTTCGTCAGACCAATCAAGATGGTCTGTAATTAAAAATAACAATTCTTTATTACTTTTGCTTTTTCCTATCCCATCAATTTTATCTTTTTCAATAACTGACATTTTTCCTCCTATCTATCATTCCAATGGTGGTCTAACTATTTCCACCTGAGTTCCTGCAGGAATATTATATCCACCTGTGAATGTACCTTTTCCTTTACCAACCACAGTTCCTCCACCTGTTTCCAATTCAGGGAATCCTATTTTTTGATTTGATGTTAACGGTGCTGTTTGTGATGATTTAAATTCATTAATAACAACATTACCAGTTACTGGATCTTCACCAATAGCATCAACACGAATTTTTGTTCCATCACTGGTTTTAATAGTTATTTGTTCTTGTGCATTAACTGTTTTATCATCAAATTTTGGAAATTCTTGTTCTTCAAACGCCTTTCCTTGAGCTCTATTATGTGCTAAAGTATCACAATCATTATGAACCAGTACACTACCTTCTCCAACATAATACGTATGATAATCTTCTACTTGAAAATTATACACGGTTTCTTGTTTTTCTTCAAACTCAATACATTCTACTGGATAACTACCACCGTATGCATTCATAATCTCATCACCAATTGAAAGTTTCCCGGCGGATACAAAACCCTGTCCTTTCACATAAAATGGGTGATTCATAGTTGTGCATATTACTTCGTCTTGAATTGATATCTGTACTATACAAGATGTTTTATTTATGTATGTTTCAACAACTTTCTTTTTCTCTGTTTGGAATGTATCTAGATTCGTTGCTAATACTTGGTCTCCTGGTTGAATGGTTTCAATCGCTTTCAATCCCATCGCAGTTAATATCATCGTTCCTGCTACAAAACATATTGGGTTCTTCATTCCCTTAGTAAAACCAGCCGTGAATATAGCCAATGTACTTACAGTTATTTGGAATCCATTATATAGCTTACTTGAATGTAGTTTTTTATTAAACTGTACTAGAGGATTTTTTGGATCAAATAGACTTACGCCCAACGATAGTAAGTCAAAGCCTGCCATTCCAAGTGATATTCCACCAGATATTTTTGAAACTGTAGGAACTATCTTTGCTATTTTACCAAGGTGTTTCAACACATTGCATGATTTTCCAACTACTTGTCCTATACCACCAATTCCTCCAAACAATGCCCCTATAAAAGCTCCTGAGAATGCTCCTTCTTCAAAGCCATCAAAGAAAGAGCCTCCTGCAGCTACACTGGATAATCCACCTATTAGGCCGCCGATAACTGCTCCCGCTACTAGTCCTTTTGCTGCTTGTACTAATATCGTAAGAATCGGTCCTAATACCAATCCGCCTGTCGCCACAATTACCGCAATCGCTGCAATCACCAGAACAACAGTCACTATAATTTTCCAATGTTCTTTACACCATTCTCCTACTTTCTTGCAACCATCTTTAAACTTTTCCCACCCATTCTTCTCACAGTCTGGTTTTAAGTACTTGTATTGATCATAAAAATCATCTTTTCGTTTATTCACAAGATCCGCTACATTACCGTCTATGCGATAGGTATCCTCTACAAACTGTTCACTGTTCACTCTCACTTGTTCTATTGAGTCAACTTTCTCTTCCTGTACACTTGTAGATGCCTGTATGGAGCTTATAACATCTTCCATATTACATATAGATTGCTTGATTGCTAGTGCCTTTGTTTTTAATGAAAATAATTCTGATTTGTAATCATTGACTGTTTTCTTTGTCTCTCCAAGTAGACCAGACATTTGTGCTATTTTCTTTGAGTATAACGCAATCGTCGCCATATATCCACTCCTTTTATTCATTTTTTTAACTTTCTATTTCCTCCTGATCCATTACATAAAACTCTGCGGTATTCTCTACTAAAATGGAACTGTAGATACCTCTTTTAGATCATTACGCCCCTTATTTTGTCAAATTTTAGTATGTTTTGTGTATTTCCTTTTTTCTCCATTATATGTAATTGTTAAGTTTAAGTCAAGAGAGTTACTAAAAGATTAACAGAAGAGATTACTTTGTAGGTGAGTTGTAAAATGAGATGCCATTTTGTTAGGCGAGATGCAATGTTTGTAAG
>NZ_CBDLAM010000209.1:0-5889 GCF_965301125.1 Anaerosporobacter sp.
TTCATAAAGTGGTGACATAGAACGAAGGCGATCTACAATTTCTTTCACTTTATCAACTACATAATTAATATCTTCTTCTGTAATATCTTCACTCAATGTTAGACGTAAGGAACCATGAGCAATTTCATGAGGAAGACCAATTGATAATAATACATGAGATGGGTCTAGAGATCCTGACGTACAAGCAGATCCACTTGAGCCACAGATTCCCTGCATATCTAACATAATTAATAAGGATTCACCCTCGATAAATTGGAAACTAAAGTTCACATTATTTGGTAATCTTAATGTGCGATGTCCATTCAGTCTTGTATAAGGAATTTCCCTCATTACACGAGTTATTAATAGATCTCTTAATTTTACCTCTTTCTCTGTTCTTTCTTTCATTGTTTCCATAGCAATCTCAACTGCTTTACCGAAACCAACGATACCTGGTACATTCTCAGTACCCGCACGTCTATGTCTCTCTTGAGCTCCTCCATGGATGAACGAACCGATTTTAATACCTTTACGGATATATAAGCATCCGATTCCTTTTGGTCCATTTAATTTGTGACCACTGGCACTTAACATATCAATGTGATATTCATCTACATTAATTGGTAGTTGTCCATACGCCTGTACTGCATCTGTATGGAATAAGATATTATGTTTTTTAGCTATCTCACCTATCTCTTTAATTGGTTGGATTGTTCCGATTTCATTATTAGCAAACATTACTGAAATAAGAATTGTTGTTGGGCGAATTGCTGCTTCTAATTCACTTAATTTAATAACACCATTTTCATCTACATCTACGTATGTTACTTCAAAACCTTGTTTTTCAAGATGTTCACAGGTATGAAGAATTGCATGATGTTCAATCTTTGATGTGATAATATGATTACCTTTTGCTTGATATGCCTCACATGTTGCTTTTAAAGCCCAGTTATCAGCCTCGGAACCACCTGCTGTAAAATATATCTCTGCAGCATCTGCACCTAAAGATTTCGCAATGATCTCTCTTGAATTTACTATGGCTTTCTTACAGACGTTTGATAACTCGTATACACTTGAAGGGTTTCCATAGAATTCTGTAAAGTATGGCAACATGGCTTCCACAACTGCTGGTCTAGTTGGTGTTGTTGCTGCATTGTCTAAATAAATTTTTTTATCCATTTGCGTCATCTCCTAAATATTTTCTATTTATCGTTACTATTCAATTACTCTATATGTTCTTAAGTTTCTGAATAGCTACTATTTGTCACATAACGTCCCTTTTATTAAGTTTGCTTTACTTCCATGTTCGTTTCTGAGTTGTAAACTTTCATCTACTAATTCAGACAACATAATTTCATCAACTGCATCATTTATACTATCACTAATACGCTTCCAAACATATTTTGTTACACATAAATCTGCTCCGCTACAGGTTGATTCACCACCCATAACCTCTGCACAATCAACTGGACTTAAGTCTCCTTCTAAGGCGCGTAAGATATCCCCTACTGAGATCTCATTCGCAGGTTTCGCAAGCATATAACCACCTTGTGCTCCACGAATACTGTTTACTAATCCAGCTTTTTTTAATTTTGCAATTAACTGTTCTAGATAACTAATTGAGATATTCTGTCTCTCCGCAACTCCACTAAGAGCAATTGCTTCTTCCGTACTGTTAAGTGCTAAATCTAACATTGCACGTAGACCATATCTTCCTTTAGTTGATATCTTCATACAATTCACCTCTTACTCTTTTGTTAATATCGAGTAATCCTATCCCAAATAAATCAATTCCGAGTAATTTAATTCCGACTTTTTTACTTGGTTTTAACATTAAATAATGATAACATTCTCATTATTACTTGTCAAGCAAATTATAAGGGAGGATTCCAATTTTTATAGTTATTTCAATAGCATCGTAAATTAGAAAATGTTGATAAAAAAATTGGGTTGTAGTATAGTTATAACAAATTATAGTCAGAGGTAAATCAACTATGGATGTGTTAATAGAATATTTTCAAAAGTATGGTATTGAAAAAAATTTGGCAAATAAATTCACACAATTCTTTTATGAGAAGAAATATCCAAAAGGAAGTACCATTCTGTCTATGGGTGAGAACACGCAAACTGTATGTTTTATCAAAGAAGGTATTGTTAGAGGCTTTTACATTAATACGGACGGTAATGATATAACCAAATGCTTCTCTACAGAAGGAAGCTGGTGCTGTATCTATAATATGCTTCGTCCTTCGCCTTCTGAATTTTGGATTGAAGCTTTGGAAGATTGCATAATGATTCAGATTAGCGTTGACAAATTAAAGCATATGATTAATACAATACCAGAATCTCAAAGACTATATACAAAACTATGCTTAGAAGCCTTTATCCATAGTGATAATCGAAATGTGAATTTTCAGAAAATGAAAGCTGTCGAAAGATATCTGTTGTTTATTCATCAATATCCTGATTTGGAAAAACGGGTAAAACAAGAATACATTGCTTCTTATATTGGTATTACACCAAGTTCGCTAAGCAGGATCAAAAGAAATCTGTAATTGTCAAATGATAATTACAGATTTCTTTTTTTTCATTAAAATAATAATAACTAAACTAAAAGGAGAATTGTAAAATGAATCAAAATAAAATTGTATTAGTCACAGGCTGTTCTAGTGGTATAGGACGAGATATCTGTAACATATTAACTAACCAAGGATATACCGTTGTAGCATCTGCAAGAAACATAAATAAATTAGAAACTGTATCTGCTTCATTGAGGTTAGAACTAGATGTAACAGACAAAGCTTCCATTACACTAGCTATTAACCAAATCGTAAAAGAATACGGACAGATTGATATTCTAGTGAATAATGCTGGCTACTCCATAAGAGGAGCACTGGAAGAGGTCGAAGTTAATAAACTACAGAAAATGTTTGATGTCAACGTATTTGGAATTATTAATATGATACAATTTGTATTGCCATATATGAGGCAACACGGAAATGGGAAAATTGTAAATATCGGGTCTATTTCAGGAAAGTTCTCACAATCCCTAAATGGAGGATACTGCGCATCGAAGCATGCAGTTGAGGCAATTAATGATGCCCTACGGTTAGAATTACATGATTTTGACATTCAATCCACCGTAATTGAACCAGGTGCTATGCAGACAAATTTCTTCAATACACTATCTCTTACTTCCGATACCCTTATGGAAAACCAACAATCACCCTACAGAAACTTATACATAGGTGATATCAATTACCGAAAAGAGCAAAAACGTATGGATTCAATTAAAGCTGCTGAAAAAATATGCAACATCATTGAGAAAGAAAAGTTAAAGCCTCGCTATACCGTAGCTGTACCATTTCTATTCAAAATACTGCTTGCATTGCCAGACAATCTTAAAGAGGCTATATTACTCCGTCATTAAGACTTAACAGAACTTAGCATGAAACTTTCCCTACATTAATATACTTAATTATGTCAAAATGTAAGAAGGTCAACGACACCAATTTAATATTAAGTTGGTATCGTTGACCCATGAGAGAAAGGCTGATGTCTATGAGCAAGAATTCAATAATAAAAGGTACCTTGATACTTACAATAGCTGGTTTTGCAACTCGTATTATCGGCTTTTTCTATCGAATCTTTCTGTCGAATATACTGAAACCTGAAGATATGGGTGTTTATCAATTAATCTTTCCTGTCTATGGTATCTGTTTCACTTTATATGCTTCTGGCATTCAAACATCTATCTCCCGTTTAGTTGCCGCTGAAATAGGTAAACACGATACAAGTAATCTAAAGAGAATTCTACGAACTGGTATTATACTTTCTTTCACAATTGCAATTACGTTATCCATATTGTTGAATCGAAATGCTTCCTTTATCGCTACAAATATTCTCTTGGAAAGTAAATGTGCAGGCTCTCTTAAGATTCTATCCTATGTGTTTCCTTTCTGTGGTATAACCGCGTGTATTAACGGGTATTATTATGGCATCAAACGTGCTGGTGTACCCGCCATGACACAATTATTCGAGCAGATTATTCGTGTAGCCAGTGTCTATATACTAGCTCCATTGTTTGCCGCAGGTGACTCCGCGAAAGCTTGTGAACTTGCTGTTTGGGGTATCTTATTCGGAGAAATAGCCTCTAATGGTTACAACATAATTTCAATGTTTATTGTAAAACCATCCAAAATACAAGAATCTATCAAATTGAAAATACAAGAATTTCGTAATTACAGATCCCATAAAGAAGAACGCACGTCTTATACCAGCAATCTTATTAAACTAGCATTACCATTAACTAGTAATCGTTTATTAATTAGTATCCTAAGTAGTATAGAGGCAATCCTAATTCCCTCTATGTTAAAACAATATGGACTTAGTGCAACAGAGGCATTGAGTGTCTATGGTGTATTAACCGGTATGTCCATTCCATTCATTATGTTTCCTTCTACCATTACCAATTCATTTGCTGTTTTACTGCTACCCACAGTTTCAGAAGCACAAGCAGCGAATAACAATAATATGATTAATAAAACCACTGCTCTTTCAATAAAATATAGCTTAATTATAGGCATTTTAAGCACTGGTATCTTCATTACATTTGGTAACGCGTTAGGAACGCTGGTTTTTAACAATGAATCTGCTGGTGTGTTTCTAACGATTCTAGCATGGCTTTGTCCATTTCTATACTTGACAACTACTTTAGGAAGTATACTTAATGGATTAGGAAAACCTCATATAACATTTTTTAATACGGTTATTGGATTAAGTGTAAGAATTATTTTCGTTGTATTCTTAGTTCCACAAAGGGGGATCTGGGGTTATTTAATTGGAATGCTTGTAAGCCAGATTATCATATCAACATTAGATACTTTTGCAATCTTTAGAAACGTCAAAGTGACGTTCAATCCAGTTGATTGGATTGTAAAACCAGGGTTAATTACAGCATTTATCGGTTTCTTAACAAACCGCTCCTATCTTTTTATCAAGGATCACGCTTCAATGAGTTCATTAGCATTATTGTTGTGTTTTTGCTTATTCCTTGTTATCTGTTACATAATTATGTTATTCATAACCAAAGCGATCAGTATGGATGAATTCAAGCGTGCGAAATAGGAAGGTTCATCAAAGGGGGCCTGTTGCAAATTTAAACCGTCTACTATGTTATTAAAGCCAAATGCTCTCACCCACCATCAAAAAGACAACTCTTCTATGCTGAATGCAATTTTGTGAACATACATGTTCACATATGGCACATAGCTACGAAAAGTTGTCTTTTTGATGTTGGGTTTAAATTAATGAATTTCTATTTTCTTTCTAAAATCTTCAATATCCATACCACCTATATCTATTAATATACGTAATACACCCGCTTTCATCGCTGCTTGTATATTCTCTCTAGATACTTGATTTCCTAAGTAATACGTTCTCATACAGCTTCCTATATTGCGTTCTCTCATTATATAATTTCGCTTCTCATAAGGAGCTTCAATTGCTTGTATCTTTACTGCTCTTATGGTTAGATATCCATTTTCAAGTTGTGCACTTACATTCTCTTTGTCATAACCAGGTAATTCAATTTCCATTAATACTTGTCCATTTATTTCTGAGATATCTGTTCTCATAATATCAGGAACGTTCATTCTAGAAAATTCTTCGTCGTTGAATACTTTGTCAAACATATCTACTAATTCATATTTCGCAAACAAGAGTACCATCTCCTTTTAGCTAGTCTATATTTATGCAATTGGGATATAATTTTGTTTTTCTTTAGGAACCATTTTAAATAAATATATGTTTTACTTGTTCTAGTTATTAAATAACACTCATTAGATTATTTGTCAATAGTCTGCCTTTAATTTTTTAATTTTTAATTTTTAATTATATTTATTTCAGTAT
>NZ_CBDLAM010000210.1:0-5841 GCF_965301125.1 Anaerosporobacter sp.
CATACTTTAGTGCTGATTATAAAGCAAAGAAGCCTAACAAAGACTTTTTCCAAGTTGTTTTTGATGAAATTAAAAAGTATGATAGCAATATTGAAAAGAAAGAGATATATTTTGTTGGTGACAACTTTGTAGCGGATATTATTGGGGCTGATGAGTTTGGTTTTACGCCTGTGTTTATTAATCGTAATCAAGTCGGTGGAATTAATAAAGAAGATTATATTGAGATTTATTCATTAGATGAATTAATTGATTTAGTTATCTAAAATTCATGCATTTATCAGCATTTATTCTGTTGAAACAATAATTTGAAGAAAATTAAAATGACATTATATTGTATAATAATAAGATAGGAGGACTCACATGGAATGTAAAATACGTCATTGGAAAATTGAAGATGCAAAGGACTTGGCAATAGCCTTAAACAATAAGAAGATCCTTGATAATTTAAGAGATGGTTTGCCTTACCCCTATACAGAGGAGGATGCCAAAGAGTATATTAATGAAATGCTTAATTCCGATAAAACTTCAACTTTTGCATTTGCAATTACAATTGATGATAAGGTAATAGGAAGCATTGGAGTATTTCGCAAGGAGAATATTCATAAATATACTGCAGAAATGGGTTATTATATAGCAGAGTCTTTTTGGGGACAAGGTATAGGGACAAGTGCAGTTAAACAAGCATGTAACTATATTTTTAATAATACTGATATTATTCGTATTTATGCGGAACCATTTACATACAATGTCCCTTCCTGTCGAGTTCTTGAAAAAGCTGGATTTAGATATGAAGGAACTTTAAGGAAGAATGCAATGAAAAACGGGAAAATATTAGATATGAATATTTATGCCATTGTTAAAGAATAGATATATAATAGCTTATGATCATAAAAGTAGGGGTGGTTTACGACAATGAGGAACAGGAGGACATCATATGGTAGATCGGAAATGTCAGGAAGAGTACCTACGAAGGATTCATAAAGTGCAGGATTACATCGAGCATCATTTAGGAGAGTCTCTTTCAATAGACGAGCTGTCAAGTGCTGCTGGCTTTTCTAAATATCATTTTAGCAGGATCTTTCAGGGCATATTGCATGAGCCATTATCCCATTATGTGAATCGGATTCGTATGGAGAGGGCATTGTTTCTGTTAGCACACCGATCAGATAAAAATATGACAGACATTGCCTATGAACTTGGATTTACGGATTCAGCTGTATTTTCCAGGGCGTTTAAGAATTATCATGGCATTAGTCCAAGAGAATACCGAAAGGAATATAGCAAGAATTGCAAAGATTCTTTTTTGTTGTCTGAGTACAATAAGGACACAGCAAAGAAAGAATGGGCAGGCAATCCGTTTCCTGTGACCGCTAAGATTACCATAGAAAACCTGGATGAAAAAAAGGTCGCTTATGTGAGGCATACAGGTACCTATGAGACATTAGCAAACGAATATACTAATCTAATTCAGAGGTTATTTGATTATGCCAAGAAACAGCATCTTCTAGTGGAGGATCAGAACTGGGTTCTTGCCATATATCATGACAATCCCGAATTCTCAGAGGAGAGCCAGTTCCGTACTAGTCTATGTCTGACGGTTCCAGAGGACATTCGGATACAGGAAGACGGAATCCTTGGAGAGATGAAGTTAGTAGATGGCCTGTATGCGGTTGGACATTTTCGTATTCAGCAGGAACAGTACAGCGACGCCTGGAATTACATGTATCAGGAGTGGTTAACGGGCAGTGGTTATGTTCCAAGAAACTCTTATCCATTTGAAGTGTATCGCAACATTCCAAATGCCAACGACGAGAGTCGTATCCATGAGGTGGACATTTACGTTCCAATTGAGCCCATTCATTTCTAATATGCTGCAAATCTATTCTGAGGTGAGCATATGGAAGAAATCAAGATTCAAGGAGCACGAATCCATAATCTGAAAAATATTAATCTAACAATTCCCAAACATCAATTGGTGGTCATTACCGGTATCAGCGGTTCCGGTAAATCCAGTCTTGCATTTGATATCCTTTTCGAAGAAGGAAAGAATCAGTATCTAAGGTCAATTGGCATTCTGGCTGGACCTGATAAAGAGGATCGGTTCGATAAGATGGAAGGTATTGGTCCAACGGTGGCGGTACGTCAGAACACAATAAGACAAAGCAATCCCCGTTCCACAGTTGGTACAAAGACCGGGATACTTAACCAGCTGGCTCTTGTTTATGCCAGTGAAGGGGAATCCTTGGATGAGTATAGTGAACATCTCTCTCCAAGTTTCTTTCTCTATACAACAGCCGATGGCATGTGTCTTAGCTGCCATGGTAGAGGTTCTTATTTTGATATCAATCCCCAGCAGTTGATTCCTAAAAAAACGACAACATTATTGGAAGTCTATGAGAATCTACAGGTAACGGCAGGTTTTTTACGAAATCTAAAGAGGAAATACGGAATGTATTTTGAAACTCCATTTTGGCAACTTCCAGAAGAGATACGAGGCGAAGTGATCTACGGAACGTATGACAATGGGAAACAAAGCTATTGTTTGGAACGGATACTAAGAAATGCTTATGAAAAGGGCGAGGATGTGGAGAAAGTCTATGTGAATACGATTTGTCCAGATTGTCATGGTGAGAGAATTGGCAGGGAAGCAAGAGAATTCGTCCTTCATGGAAAGCAAATCGGTGAACTTGGACAGATGAGACTAACAGGTCTTCTTGACTTCTTAAACGAAATACCTGGAGAAGAATTATCACAGTTTGGTAAGAACGTTGTTAAGAACGTAATGGAGAAATTAAAGCATCTGATCAGGTTTCGATTAGGGCATCTGACTCTTTACCGGGAGATGTCTTCATTAAGTGGAGGAGAGGTTCAGCGTCTTTTTCTCCATCTTCATCTGGAGTCCAGGCTGGATTCCCTGATCTATGTCTTTGATGAACCGATGGCGGGGTTACATCCATCAGAGAAGCAAAGCATGATAGAAGCGGTAAAGGAATTAAGAGACCTTGGAAATACAGTGATTGTGGTGGAGCATGATAAAGAGATGATTCGTCATGCTGACCATATTATTGAAATCGGTCCTAAAGCTGGTGTAGAAGGAGGAACAGTGGTCTACCAAGGTGGTTATGAAGGATACGAGAATGCCGACACTCTGCTTAGTCAGTATCTTTCAGGAAAGCATTTGATGCCAAAACGTTTGATTAGAAAGGATTGGTATGATAAAGAAGACTGTCTTATCTTGGAACATGTAAGTACCCATTATTTGAAGGATTTAACGGTGGCATTTCCACTTCATTCTATGGTTGGTATCGCAGGATTATCAGGAAGTGGTAAGAGTTCTCTTATCTCGGAGACACTTTTGAAACGTCTTACCAGTGCAGTTTATGCGAAACGAAAATATGACCATGTGACAGGTATATCAGGTGCAGAACGGATAAGTGGTTTTGTAAAGATATCTCAAGAGCCTATTGGAAGAAGTGCCAGCTCTACACCTGTATCTTATATAGGTATCTGGGATAAGATTCGGGAACTATTTGCAAGACAATCAGAAGCAAGAATAAGAAACATGAGTGCTGGACATTTTTCGTTTCATTCTAAAGGGGCATGTCCAGACTGTGGCGGTAGTGGTTATGAAAGAATCTTTCTTACCTCTGATTTTTCTGTAGATAAGATCTGCCAGACGTGTCATGGTAAGCGGTTTCATGAAGAAAGTCTTTTGGTAGAATATAAAGGAAAAACGATTGTCGATGTGTTAGAGATGAGCATTGCTGAAGCTATTTCATTCTTTGCCGATCATAGTAGTATTGTGAAACCACTGCGTATCTTAGAACAGATGGGTATGGGCTACTTAAGGCTTGGTCAACCATCTTCTTCATTAAGCGGTGGTGAGGCACAGAGAGTGAAGCTTGCCAAAGAGTTAGGTCGTCAACTAAAGGGGAATATACTTTATGTGTTAGATGAACCAACGACTGGTCTTAGCCTGTATGATACGGCATTGTTACTAAAGCTATTAGATCAGCTGGTTGCCAATGGCAATTCTGTGATTGTCATTGAACACAATGTTGAAGTCTTAAAGAGCTGTGATTATATCATTGAACTTGGACCGGAAGGTGGGGACAAGGGCGGTGAGATTATTGCTAAAGGAACACCAGAGAGTCTGAGAGGGAATCCCAATTCCAAGACTGGGAGGTATCTTGTATGAAATTAGCATCGACCATTGAAAATCTTCTTACAATTGGTAAGGAGGGTATCATATGAATCAAAGAAAAAGGATATGGTTAGAAAAGACGATAAACAGTAGCTATAACAATATAGCGGGCTTAGTTGTGTTGAAAAATGGTAAAACAGTATATGAAAACTACTATAATGGATACACTGCTGCCAACGCCATCCATGTAGCATCGGTAACTAAAAGTATATTTTCTGCATTGATTGGAATCGCCATAGAGAAAGGATATATCAAAAGTATAGATCAGAAAGTATTAGATTTCTTCCCGGATTACACAATTAAGGAAGGTGAAAAAAAGAGCATTACGATTAAGAATATGCTCACCATGACAGCTCCGTATAAATATAAGTCGGAACCATACGAAAAGTTTTTTACAAGTGATAACTGGATTAAATTTGCACTGGATTTATTAGGAGGTAAGGGTAAGATAGAAGAATTTACGTATTCTGCTATTGTAGGAACACATATTCTATCGGGCATTCTTGTAAAAGCAACAGGACAATCCGTGTTTGATTTTGCAACAAAATATTTATTCTAGCCATTAGATATTCATGTTGAACATAATGTAGTGTTAAACAGTAAAGAAGAACAACTTGCCTTTTTCCAAGATAAAGTTGTCAGTGGTTGGGTTGCCGACCAGCAAGGTATAAATACTGCAGGTTGGGGGCTTACCTTGACTCCTATGGATATGGCCAAAATAGGTCAATTGTACTTAGACGACGGAATATGGAATAATAAGCAAATTATCCCGTCATGGTGGATAGATGAGAGTACAAAGGAACATAGTAGGTGGGGCAAGTTGTCGTATGGTTATTTGTGGTGGATTATTGATAATAAAGAACATATCTATGCGGCTATGGGAGATGGAGGAAATGTGATTTATGTTAACACAAAGAAAAAAATGGTGATTTCTATCGCATCTCTTTTTATTCCACGTGCGAAGGATAGAATAAAACTTATTAAAGAGTATATTGAACCAATGTTTGAGGATTGTTAATAGGAGGAAAATGTCATGAAGAAATTGACATTATATACTAAATAATTTACAATCATTGTATTGAAAATATGAGGGATCAAGACCAATAGGAATTCGACGGAGGAGAATAATGAGTACATATATATTAACGAGCATGTTTTCGAATGGATTTAATGATGAAATAGCAGAACAATTTCGAAAGATAATAATAAAAAGAAATAAATTTGCCTTTATTGCATCTGAGTTTGAAAAGATACATGAGATAACTGATAAGTACTTTGAGTTCTTTCTAAACATGTTCAAAGAGAAAGGGATTCATTTTGAAAAAGCATATGTTGTTGATGGGAGAATGACCAAGGAAGAAGCAAAAAAAGCAGTTGCAGAAGCAGATGTAATTTGGCTATCTGGTGGCGATACACCAACGGAATTTAACTATATATTAAAATATGGATTAGATAAAATAATAAAGGATCATAATGGTGTTGTTATTGGAATGAGCGCAGGTTCAATTAATCTCGCAGAAACAGCTATATGTACAGTATCCTGTGAACACAATAAACAGGAGATATATAGTGGACTTGGGTGCGTTAACATTTCTGTTAAGCCACATTTTGATATTACCAAAGTTTCGGCTGAAGTG
>NZ_CBDLAM010000211.1:0-5830 GCF_965301125.1 Anaerosporobacter sp.
ACGAGAGATGACACCGATTATTGCATCTCACAACTTAAGAGAATTAGAAGATATCTGTGATCATGTTGGACTTTTGCATAAGGGAGGGATTTTGTTGTCCAAGGATTTATTCGATATGAAATGCAGTATTCATAAAGTACAATGTGTATTTAAAGCGGAAGATAGAGTGGAAGAAGTAGAGAGAGAATTAAACCTAATTAAGAAAGAACAAAGAGGTTCGTTATATACGTATACAGCAAGAGGAACTTGCGAAGAGATTACAGCTACCATTCAGAAGAGAAATCCAGTATTTGTTGAAGTGCTGCCACTTAGTTTGGAAGAGATATTCATTAGTGAAACGGAGGTAGTTGGATATGACATCAAAAAACTTATTATGTAGATTGATGAGAGAAGATATTAAGAGACGTTTATGGGCAATCGCTATCTCAGTTATTACATTTTTATTTGCATTACCTGTATATATTGCAACTTCTTTAGAACAGGCAATGAATAATATAAAGGATAATCCTGCAATCGGTGCAAGGAAAATGTACCTTACTAATAGCGCTGTGAGTAGCATGGGCTTAGATAATTCAGCTTTAATCCTACTAACAGTGATATTAGCTGTAGTATGTGGTATTAGTGGTTTTTACTATCTGCAATCAAAGAAGAAAGTGGATTTCTATCATAGTATACCTGTTAAGAGAGATTCACTATTTGCCTCTACGTATATAGTTGGTATTGCAATTTATGTGATTCCTTATCTTGTATCATTGGCAATAGGATTTGTTATAGCCGGTGCAAACGGAGCTCTTCAATCTGACGTATGGATAGAAGCATGGAAAGCATTTGGAATTAATTTATTATGTTATTGGATTACGTATACCGTTGTAATCATTGCGGTATTGTTAACTGGCCAACTTATTGTAAGTATCTTAGCTTGTGCTGTGTTCTTTGCATATGCTCCAATGGTATCGATATTAATGACTGCTTTAGGTAGTATGTATTTTGATACGCATTATACTTATCGTTTTGGTACAGGGTCTATTTTATTTCGATGCTCACCTCTTGGTGCATATTATAAAATGTTTCAAGAGGCGCAAGAGGGGACGCTTCAAGTATCTAACGTATTAGGTTATCTAGTTATTGCTATAGCATTAGTTATCTTAGTGATTTTCTTATATCGTGGGAGAAAGTCAGAAGCAGCAGGAAAAGCAATTTCCTATAAAGGATTGGAACCTTATATTAAGACAGCAGTAAGTATACCAATAGGTTTATTTGGGGGATTAATCTTTACATCTTTAATGGATACCGATTCCTTTTTTTGGTTAGTCTTTGGTATGGTTAGTGGATATCTATTATGTAGTTGTTTGATGGAAATCATTTATCATTTTGACTTTAAAGCAGCGTTCAAAAGGCGTATACAATTACTGATTGGGGCTGTGCTTATGTTTGCAATATTCTCAACATATAAGTGGGATTTACTACAGTATGATCAGTATGTACCAAGTAAAGATAAGATTGAGAGTATGAGTATTTCGATTGATGGTATTGATACTAATCTAGATTTTATAGTAATTAACAAGGATAAGGGTCAAACTGAGGTGTCGTATATGGGTGAGGACGAATATGCTTTCCAATACATGCATTTAGAAGATAAAAATCTTGCATATGAAATTATGAAGAGAGCTGATAAAGATGGTACAATTAATGAAGAGGATGAGGATATTTATGAATCAGATGATAAATATATAGGACTTAAAGTGCTATATCGATTGAAATCAGGAAGAGAAGTCTATCGTAGATATAACTATGATATTTCTGTAGAATCTAATTTTGATTTGCTAAATCAATTATACCAAACAAAAGAATACAAAGAAGGTGCCTTCTCATTGTATACATGGAAGGAAGTAGCAGAAGTGACTTGTTATAATGAGTTCCAAAATGTAGATATGACCTTGACTGTGGAAGAACGGGCACAGTTATTATCAATATATTTAGATGAACTCACAAAGCTTTCACTAGAAGATGTAAGAGAGGAAGTACCAGTAGCAACAATTCGATTTAGTGATGTTGGTGACAGGACTGGCGGTTATCCGATGTATATTTCATACGTTTATCCATCCTTTACAAACACCATTGCATTCTTAACAGAACACGGATTTGATTTTAATAAGACTTATGATCTTGATAATATTGTGGAGCTAAATATAGATTATTCTATTCCATATGAGGTTCAAGGGGAAGAACGTTATCAAGAATATGCGAAAGAACATCCAGATTGGTATTATGATATGCAAGTTACTTACAACGATAAAGATAAGATAAGCAAGATTATTCCCTATATAGCAAATTGGGAATATATGATAAATAATGAGGTTTTGACTAATTATGACGATAGATTAAGAATCTCTGTAGTTACAAAAACAGATGAATATGGTAATATGGAGAAAGCTCAATACACCATTGATGTTAATAATATCCCTGATTTCGTAAAAGAAGATATTATGTATGCAGAGCCAAAGTAAGAATTGAGAAAAGAAGTATATTACTAAATTACAGTTGCATAATAACTATAAGTACACAAATAACGGTGGTATAAGTTACCATCGTTATTTTTATGTAATCATGTTGATTTTTTATACAGTATTAGATATAGTAGTTGATACGTGCGTAAACCTAGAAAATTAGTTAATGACAGTGATAAACGAGGTAAGAATCGTGAATAAAAATAAAGATTATACAGAAGTTGAAAGTTATTTGAAAAAAGGAAAGAACTATGCAAAGTTTATGATACCATCCATTATCGGAATTATACTATTTATGTTTCCAGTAGTGAAAGATGGAGAAGTTACGATTCCAATTGCAATACTATCAAATCTGCTTAGTGGATATATTGCTTCTTATATAGAATACATTTTAATTGGATTATTAACAATATCATTCTTTGGTAGCTTACTTACAGTAATCATTGATAGATATTCAAACAAAGGGAAAGAATCTTCAGGTAAAGAAGAGAAAAAAGGATTTTGGAAGAATCTATTCAAAGTGTCACCACTATGGTTGGTTGCTAGAGGTGTAGCATTTGTATTTGGTTGTATCGTAGTATTTGCTAAAGATGTTACCTTTATAGCATCAGCTAATACAGGAGGGCTTGTATACTACGATTTACTTCCGGTGTTATTTACTATATTCTTCTTAGCAGGTATCTTATTACCATTATTATTGAACTTTGGGTTGTTAGAATTTACTGGTGCACTATTAATTAAAATTATGCGTCCGGTATTTGGATTACCGGGGAGAGCTGCTATTGATGCCATTGCTTCTTGGTTAGGTGACGGTACGATAGGAGTTTTGTTAACAAGTAAACAGTATGAAGAAGGGTTTTACACGGAGAGAGAAGCTTGTGTGATAGGAACAAACTTTTCCTTAGTCTCCATAACATTTAGTTTAGTTGTTATTAATACGGTAGGGTTATCTCACATGTTTGTACCATTCTACTTAACTATTACATTCGCATGTATTATAGTAGCAATCCTATTACCGAAGATACCACCACTATCAAGAAAGAAAGATCGTTATTTTGATGGAACAACTAAGGATGATAAAGAAGAACTTCCTATGAATACAAAATGTTTTACTTATGGAGTGCAGAAAGCACTTGAGAGAGTAGATGGTGTTAATGTAGGCAAGAGTATATTCATTGATGGTTTTAAGAATGTACTTGATATGTGGATTGCAGTTATTCCAATCGTTATGACAGTAGGTACAATTGCTTTATTAATTGCAGAATATACTCCAATTTTTCGAATTTTAGGATTACCCTTCTTACCGATTCTAAACATACTTGGTGTACCTGAAGCAGTCGCAGCGTCACAAACATTGTTTGCAGGATTTGCAGATATGCTATTACCTTCTGTATTAATTGCCAATGTAGCCAACGATATGACAAGATTTATCGTAGCAGCAGTATCTGTATGTCAATTAATCTATTTATCAGAAGTAGGAGCATTATTAATTGCTTCAAAGATTCCAGTAAGCCTCAAAGAAATATTTATTATATTTATAGAAAGAACTTTAATCACATTACCAATAGTTGTAGTAATAGCAAAACTTATATTTTAAGCCATAAATTGAATGAATTAAATACAAATCTCAGAAAGTTATACATCGCATATAGCAGTAACTTTCTGAGATTTTTTGTTGTTTGGAGGGGGAGGGGTTACTGGATTTCCTATTAATTACAGGAATTCCATGAAAAATATATTACATAATTATTACGAAAGTGTTACAATGTTAACATAATAATACAAGGGAGAAAAGAATATGAAGAAAAGAAGAATGATTAAAATATCAATTCTAGCCTGTTTATTGTGTATTGTAGTCAGCTACATGACAATGCCGTGTTCAGGCTGGGGAGAATGGAAAGCGAAGGCAGCTACTTCAGTAACTAGACCAAACACAACAATTAAACAAAGAACTGCAACGACTGTTACGTTATCAATGAGTAAAGTATCAGGAGTAAAAGGATATGAGATCTATCGTTCAACCTCAAAAAATGGAATGTATACGAAGCTTGCAAATGTAACAACAAACACATATAAAGATACAGATTGTAAATCTTCAAGTAGTTACTACTATAAAGTAAAGGCTTACAAGACTGTGAATGGTAAAAAGGTTTATAGTACGTATTCAAATGTAACGAGTGTTTCAGCAACATTGAAAAAAACAAATAATGTTAAAGTTACGAATCAAACAAGCGGTCGTAAAGTAAGTTGGAATAAAGTATCAAACGCAAGTAAATATAACGTATATCGTTCTAATTCAAAGAATGGTGATTATGAGTATATCGGAAGTTCGACAACACTAAGTTATACAGATAAGACAGCTAAGCAATATCAGACATATTACTATAGAGTACGAGCTTATAAAAAGAGTTCTAATATAAAGTACTATGGAGTATATTCTGATAAAATTAAATCAAATAAGATAAATAGTATTACTGGAGATAATGTAGAGACAGATAACAATAATTCTAGTTCAACTACATCAAGTAATGCTGCTTATACAAAAGAAGTGTTACGTCTTGTTAATATTGAAAGAGCAAAAGAAGGATTAAGTGCATTAACAACGAATACAACACTAGAAAAGGCGGCATATATTAGATCACAAGAGATTAAAAAGAGTTTTTCACATACAAGACCAAATGGATCTTCATTTTCAACTATATTAAAAGAGATGAATATATCATATCAAGCAACAGGTGAGAATATTGCATATGGTCAAAAGACACCTGAAGCTGTTGTGGATGCATGGATGAATTCATCAGGACACCGTGCGAATATTATGTCAAGCAAATACAATAAACTTGGAGTTGGATGCTATATTGATAGTAACAATGTAGTTTATTGGACTCAAATATTTACTAATTAGATATTGAAATGTTTTAGGATTTTAAGCAGTTGTTACCCTAAAACCATTCACTTTTAAATGAACAAAGTGAAATGGAGAAAGTAGGGGATGTGGCTGTGTATGTAAAACGAGGTGCATTTATACAAGAATAGTATAATAAATGCACCTCATTTTACATTGTTTTGATTAGTTAGAAAAAAATGAATCTCTGAATATTATATTATTTTACGGGGATATTAAGTAGCGAGAGTGAATGTTTGAATGAATTAATATGGAGAAAAATGTTATATTATATAGAAAAGAAGAATTCTATAAAAAAAAGATGATTTAATTGTTGACAAATGTTCATGTAAATGATAAAATAAATTTCGTCGCTGAACGACAGCACTTAAATAACTGATAATAAGTTAAATATTTTCTTCTTGACAAACAATTTAAG
>NZ_CBDLAM010000212.1:0-5817 GCF_965301125.1 Anaerosporobacter sp.
AAAACGACTTAGTCGTTATTGTAAATTAGAGATCATAGAAGTGCCAGACGAGAACACTCCAGATAATGCATCTGAGAATGAGGAGCTTCAGATTAAAGCCAAAGAAGGGGATAAGCTTCTAAGATACATCAAAGATAATGCTTATGTTATCGCCCTTGCTATCGAAGGCAAGATGTTAACAAGTGAAGAATTATCTGAGAAGATGGAACAGTTAGGAATCAATGGTGATAGTAATGTTGTATTTGTAATCGGTGGTTCTCTTGGTTTAGATAAGAGAATCCTAGACCGTGCAGATTATAAGTTGAGTTTTTCAAAGATGACATTTCCACATCAGATGATGCGTATGGTGTTGCTTGAGCAAGTGTATAGAGGGTTTCGGATTATGAAAGGGGAACCGTACCATAAATGACGGAGAGTTTTACTGAAATTGGAAGTAAATTAGGGACAGATTAATGAGAAAGTAGAAGAGTCAAGCCCCGTCAACTGCAGTAATAATAATTAGGATTGAATCGAGAGGTTCAGTCCTCTTTTCGTTGAGGAAAGAGTCGGAGGAATGAATGAAGTATAGATGAAGAGTAGGTTTGAGAGGAAGATTGTTAATGACTTTGGATTGTGTATATATGTGTAAGTATAAATAATGATACGAAATTATTGAAGTAAGAATGGGCACTTTTATGGCACTTCAAAGAAGAATGATTATTTTTTTGTACAATAAACACTTAAGATATTGAAAGATATAACATATATGCAATTTGTATAGGTAGGGAATGTGAAATTGTTACATTTTAAGCTAGAACCATAGTTCTATATAGGTTATGATGTATAGTGTATTGAATAATGGAGGGGGTATTTATTATAGAAAATCCGCAACAATTTAAACTAGAGGAGACTACTATTTGGTCTTTTCCGAATAGAGGGAAATGGGCAACCCATTCGGGTGAATATAGGGGGAACTGGTCTCCATACATACCTCGTAATTTAATTTTGAGATACTCAAAGGAAAATGATTGGGTTCTCGATCAATTCTTAGGAAGCGGTACTACGCTCGTCGAATCAAAACTTCTTAATAGAAATGCTATAGGCATTGATATCAATAACAAATCGTTAGATATAACTAATTCAAATCTAAAATTCCCTAGTGATAGTAATTCAAGAATATGTTTAAGACAAGGAGATGCAAGAAGTCTATTATTCATAAAGAATGATAGTATCGATTTTATATGTACGCATCCACCATATGCAGATGTAATAAAATATAGCGATGGAATCTCGGGCGATTTATCATTATTTAAGTATGAAGAATTTCTAAGTGAAATGCGAAAGGTGGCTCAGGAATCTTATCGTGTAGTGAAAAAAGGTCATTTTTGTGCATATATGATAGGAGATATTAGACGTAATTCTTATGTGATGCCATTAGGATTAGAAAGTATGCAAATTTTTGTAAGAGAGGGTTTTATATTAAAAGAAATAATAATAAAAGAACAGCACAACTGTAGATCTACTCAATTTTGGAAAAATAAAAAGAGGAATTTTTTAATGCTGGCCCATGAGTATATTTTTGTATTAGAAAAGAAATAGGTATTGTATAAAAATTCAGCGATCGCTGAATTTTTAGTTGTATATATCTTAAAAATCATTTATACTTAATATGAATTTAGAATAAGGTAGAAGCATACAGATAAGGATTATGATATGACTATAACTTATAGAAAATTGTGGATTCTTTTAAACTCAAAGAGAATGAAGAAAAAAGATTTATGTACTTTGGCAGGGATTAGTCACGCTTCGGTAGCGAAGCTTGTAAAGAATGAAAATATTACTATGGATATACTTGTGAAAATATGTACTGCATTAGAGTGTGATATCAGTGATATTGCTGAGTTAATAGATACACACACTATAGAAGGGACTTAACTATATGACAGAACGGTACTTAAAAATAAATGAATTGTCGAATGTAAAACCAGTGCTGAAATGGGCTGGTGGAAAAACACAAATGCTTAATGATATTATTCCTAGAATGCCAAAGCAGTATGGAAAATATATAGAGCCATTCATAGGTGGAGGAGCATTGTTTTTTAACATAGGTCCAGATGAATCAGTTATTTCTGATTCAAATCCTGAACTTATAAATTTATATAGTCAATTAGCCAATCATTGTGATGAAATAATTGATATGCTTAGTTTTTACAAAAATGATGAAGAGTTTTATTATCAAGTGAGAGCAAAGGATTGGCTAGAATGTGAACCAATTGAAGCAGCGGCTCGTACCATTTATTTAAATAGAACGTGTTTCAATGGGTTATATCGACTGAACAAAAAAGGCTTCTTTAACACGCCTTATGGTAAATATAAGAACCCTAATATTTGTAATCCAGAAAAGCTTCAAATGGCGTCACAAGCTTTAAGGGATACGCAAATTATTTGTGGAGATTATTTAGAGGTTCTAGGTAAGTTTGCTGAAGCAGGTGACTTTATTTTTTTAGATCCGCCGTATGTTCCAATATCGGACTTCTCTGATTTTAAAAGATATACAAAGGAACAGTTTTATGAACAAGATCAACGAAATTTAGCAAATGAAGTTAAAAGATTAGTTGATATGGGATGTTATGTAATGCTTACAAATTCTAATCATCCATTGGTCCATGAATTGTATGCACCATATAACATTGAGATTATACAGACTAAAAGAAACATAAATAGAAATGGAAATAAGAGAACAGGAGAAGACGTAATTGTTACAGCATATTAGTAAATGTTCTATAGAGGAACAAGTAAATAAATTTCCCACAACGAGATACATGGGGTCAAAAAATAAGCTAATAGATGCCATATGGAGAGCATCTTCACAATTTGAGTTCGATTCTGTACTTGATCTATTTTCTGGTTCTGGGGTCGTTAGCTATATGTTTAAGGCGCATGGGAAAAGAGTCATTAGCAATGATTATATGACCATGGGTTCGACAATAACAAAAGCTCTGATAGAGAATAATAGAACAGTATTACCTATAAGTGAAGCTAAAGAATTAATGGTTCAACATGGAACCATTGATTCTTTTGTTCAGGATACATTTAAAGAGATATATTATTCAGATGAAGATAACCTATTTATTGATATAGTTAGAAATAATATTTTAAAAATTGAAGACGAATATAAAAGAGCAATAGCTATGTCGGCATTAACGAGAGCATGTATGAAAAAGAGACCAAGAGGTATCTTTACGTATGTAGGACATAGATATGATGATGGACGTAAAGATCTAATGAAATCATTTGAGGAACAGTTTTTAGATGCGGTGGAACTCATTAATTGTGCAGTATTTAACAATAAGAAAAGAAATAAATCGTATAATTCCGATGCAATGGAATTAAAGAAAAAAGTTGATCTTGTATATATAGATCCACCTTATTATACTCCAAAGTCAGATAATGAATATGTAAGAAGATATCACTTTGTTGAGGGTTTGGCTAGAAACTGGGAAGGTGTTGAGATACAAAAAGAAACCAAAACAAAGAAATTTAAATCATATCCCACTCCTTTTTCCAAAAGAGAAGGAGCTAAATTAGCATTTGATACTTTATTTAAGAAATACAAAAATTCGATTTTAGTAGTTTCTTATTCATCAAATAGTTTACCTACGATGGAGGAAATGGTAGAATTATTAAAGAAATATAAAGATCATGTGGAAGTGATACCAGTTGACTATAGATATAGCTTTGGAACAAGAGCAAATACCGAAAGAAATGAAGTACAAGAATATATATTTGTAGGAGTGAATAATGGCGAAGGCGGATATAATTCAAATCGATGAGAACACATTTAAAGTTGTAGAAAAGAAGACGATAAAAACTAAAGATGGGGAGAAGAAGGTTGAAGAGACAAGAATAGTTATTAATCCGATAGACATATGGTTAATTGGAAATACAGGTATGCGTAATCCTTGGAGAATTCCAAGTGGATTTAAGGTATATGTTGAGTCAAATCTTGTCGGAAGATTACGGGCTCCAAACGATCAAGTTGCTTTTAAAAAAGTTTTGCACAATGCCGGTGAAATTGGTGGAGATGCAGATAAAGACGTTGATGCAAGTATTACACGTAAATATAGGCTAATGTTTAATAAATTTGGCTTTGCTTATCCAGAAGTCACTAAGAAAGATGGATTTAATCAGGAAGAACTGGGACCAGTTGATGCGATTACACCATTGGGAAAAGCTTTTTATAATGCAGATACGATATCTTCGAAACAGGAATGTTTTCTGCGTTGATTAATAGTGCCGATGGAAAAATTAAATAATGAAGAAACATATTCTCCATTATTGTGGGTTCTTTCAGTAATGCTTAAACTAGAGGAGCGTACAGGTGAAGCAAAAATAAATTTCATAGAATTTGCTGTTTGTGTGCAAACGACAAATCCTAGTAATAATATAGATAAAGTAATAGATTCAATACTTGATATTCGGGAAAAGAGAAAGGTAGCTGAAAATAAAAAGAAGTTTGACGCAGATATCATTGAACAAGCTTGGAATAGATACTTGAAATTAAAGATTAATTTTAAAGACTATGCAGATATGAATCTTAGATATCTGAAATCAGCCCGAAATGTTAAAAGTGCAGGAAGAGGAATTACTCTCGTTCCAGAATATCGTTCAATGGCAATAGAGCTCATTAAAAGTGTTGTAAGTACAGAACCATTAAAAGAACGATATACCAAACTATGTCAGGGAGCCCCATTGCCAACAGACAATGTTCATACAGCTAATCAGGTCCTTCGAGACATGATCACAGAGTTAGAGTACTATAACATCTCATATAGTATACCAGATATTCCTCTTGATTCTGCCAAGAATATTAATATTGTTCGGAATAGTTTAAAGAGGGATATTGATAAATTTAAGGAAGAGCAATATGCACAAAGACAGAGTAATGAATGGACAGAAATATTTGAATATATGAATCTTTTAGTTGAAAATACAGGTAAGGAAAAAGAGATTAGTGACGATTATATAATTAAAGTACCTAAATCGGAGGCGGCAGCTTATTTAGAGTGGATATTGTGGAGGGCTTTCCTAGCAATAGATAGTATAAAAAATAAGCCGTATGAAGCAAGAGGATTCAATATAGATCAGGATTATCTACCTGTTGGAACTGCCCCAGGTGGTGGACCTGATATACTTTTCGAATTTGAAAATTATTTTATAGTTATTGAGGTTACAATGTCTACTAATTCAAGACAAGAGGCAATGGAGGGGGAACCAGTAAGAAGGCATGTTGCTGATCTTGTTATGAACAAAACTAAACCTGTATATGGGATATTTATAGCGAATAAAATTGATTCTAATACAGCGGAGACATTTAGAATAGGGGTTTGGTATAATCAAAAAGATGAAAAGCTTGCATTAAAAATAGTACCATTTACCCTTCGACAATTCTCAACTTATTTTCAATACATGTTTACTCATAATATAGCATCACCAGATAAGGTATTAGAGTTATTTACTGAGTGCTTTGCTGCAAAAGAGGAAAGGGAAGGTCCTAGTTGGAAGGCAGAGATCGATAGAATTGTATTTCAGCAGATAGGATAAAAAATTATTTTGTAGCATTTTGGATGCGATAAATTACTTTTAAGTATTGAAGTGAGTCAAATTGGATAGATTAAAACCGTACATAATGGTATAATAAATTTATATTATTAGTAGGATTACAGAATATTGAGCTGATACCAGAGGCAAACGAAACCTTTGGTATCAGCTTTTTTCTGTTTAAAGAAAGACCAACTATCAAAAGTCAATAGGTAAATAAAAAAGAATATTGGTTAT
>NZ_CBDLAM010000213.1:0-5406 GCF_965301125.1 Anaerosporobacter sp.
TTGATGTATTTAACGACGTAGTTATGGCAGAGCGTTTACCAAAGAAAGTATATGCTACTCTTAAGAAAACAATTGAAGAGGGAGAAGAATTAGACCTTGATATTGCTAATGTCGTAGCTCATGCTATGAAAGAATGGGCACTTGAAAGAGGAGCAACACACTATACACATTGGTTCCAACCAATGACTGGTATCACCGCAGAAAAACATGACTCTTTCATTAGTCCAGCATCGAATAGTGGCAAAGCTATCCTTGAGTTCTCAGGAAAAGAATTAATTAAAGGTGAACCAGATGCTTCTTCATTCCCATCAGGCGGTCTTCGTGCTACATTCGAAGCTAGAGGATATACAGCATGGGATTGTACTTCACCAGCATTCTTAAGAGAAGATGCAGCAGGTGTTACATTATGTATTCCAACAGCTTTCTGTTCCTATACAGGAGAAGCTCTTGATAAGAAAACACCACTTCTTCGTTCAATGGAAGCTATTAGTACAGAAGCAGTTCGTATATTGAAATTATTCGGGCATGGCGATGTTAAGAGAGTTGATTGTTCAGTAGGTCCTGAACAAGAATATTTCTTAGTTGATAGAGAAAAATATCTTCAAAGAGAAGATTTAATTTTTACAGGTCGTACATTATTCGGAGCAATGCCTCCAAAAGGTCAAGAACTTGATGATCATTATTTTGGAAGCATCAAAGAAAGAATCGCAGGATACATGAAAGAACTAAATGTAGAGTTATGGAAACTTGGAATCCTTTCTAAGACACAACATAACGAAGTTGCTCCAGCGCAACATGAGATGGCTCCTATATTTGGAACAGCTAATATTGCAACTGATCATAACCAATTAGTAATGGAAACAATGAGAAAGGTTGCAAAACGTCGTGGACTTGAGTGTCTTCTTCATGAAAAACCATTTGCAGGTGTTAATGGATCTGGTAAACATAACAACTGGTCAATCGTTACGAATACAGGTAAGAACCTTCTTGATCCAGGTAAAACACCTCATGAAAATATCCAATTTTTATTATTCTTATCTGCAGTAATTAGAGCAGTAGATGAAAATGCAGCATTACTTCGTTTATCAGCATCAAATCCAGGAAATGATCACAGACTTGGAGCTAATGAAGCACCTCCAGCAATCATCTCAATCTTCCTTGGAGAACAATTAGAAGATGTAATTAGCCAATTAATTGAAACTGGCGAAGCAAAATCTTCAAAACAAGGTGGAAAATTAAATATCGGTGTACATACACTGCCAGAGCTTAAGAAAGATGCTACAGATAGAAACCGTACATCACCATTCGCATTCACTGGTAACAAATTTGAATTCCGTATGGTTGCATCTTCTATGTCAATTGCTGGTGCAAACACTGTATTAAATACAATTGTTGCAGACGTATTGTCTGATATGGCGGACGAACTTGAAAAAGCTGAAAACTTTGATTTAGCTGTTCATGATTTAATTAAGAAAACATTAACTGATCATCAAAGAGTTATCTTCAACGGTAACGGTTATTCAGATGAATGGGTTGCAGAAGCAGAACGTAGAGGTCTTCCAAATGTTAAGACTATGGTTGATGCTGTCCCATCTCTTACAACTGAAAAATCAGTTAAGATGTTTGGAAAATTCAAAGTATACTCAGAAGTTGAATTACATTCCCGTGCGGAAATTCAATACGAAGCATACTCAAAAGCTATCAACATAGAAGCTAAGACAATGATTGAGATGGCTAATAAGAAGTATATTCCAGCTGTAATCAAAGCTGTTGCTTCATTAGCTGAGTCAATTAATAGCGTAAAAGCGGCTGTTCCAAGTGCAGATGTAAGCGTTCAAACAACTTTATTAACAGAAAGCTCAGATTTACTTGCAAAAGCAAAAGCAGCTGCTGTTAAATTACAAGAAGTTGTTGCAGAAGCAGCTACGAAGGAAGAGGGTGTTGAACAAGCAACTTACTTCAAGGATGTAGTATTCCAAGCTATGGCTGAATTAAGAGCTCCTATTGATGCATTAGAATTAACCATTGATAAAGAAGCATGGCCAGTGCCAACATATGGAGATTTATTATTCGAAGTATAACAATAACGTATTCTCTTTTTTAAATATAAAGAACCACGAAACTCAACAAAAAAGTTTCGTGGTTTTTTAAATTATAGTATCAAAGTGTTCCCAAAATTGATAAAAAGTGGTATAATATAATGTAGAAGGAGGAAGGTATAGCAGCAAAACATACTAGAACACTTTGCTATACTAAGTATGATTATGAAGACGAAAGAACGTAAAAATGGATTTGCAAAAAAACTACTAACCATGACGGGACTTCAATATCTTATATCTTCAAGCATATTAATTGTAATCGCTTGTATCTGCTTAGTATCAGGAATGCGTACAGAGGCGATTAATGGGTTAGAGGATATGGCTCACACGTTGCAAGTTGCCTTTAATGCTATGGATACAGGGGATTATTCAATTAACGAAAATAATGAATTTGTGAAAGGGAGCCTGAATTTTACAGAGCTAGAAGAGTTGATTGATACATATGCGAAAGAATCAGGTAAGGAGATTACCTTCTTTTATGGAGATACAAGAGTTGCAACATCAATCGTCAAAAATGATGGAAGCTACTATATAGGAACAAAAGCATCAGATAAGATTATACAAGAAGTTTTAACAAAAGGAAATACATATACAGACTATAAAGTTGATATTAATGGAAAACGATATTATGCATATTATACACCATTGGAGAATTCCGATGGTAGTATTGTAGGGATGCTTTTTGTAGGAAAAGAGAGTAGTGAAATTAATAAGTTTATTGAATCAAAAACTATAATAATTGCAGTATGTGCGATAGTTATGATAATTGTATTTAGTATATTAAGTTTCTTTTTTACTAAATTATTTGCTCGTGGCATCGTTATGTTGGAAGGTGCGTTAAAGAATCTTGAAAATGGAAATCTTAATATTGAGATTAATGAAAAGCTATTAAATCGTAAAGATGAAGTTGGTGGAATTGCTAGAGCATTTAATAACGTATTAATACGTTTTAAATCTGTTATAGGAATTTTACATCAGAGCTGTGATACATTATTAACAGAAGGTCAAAATCTAGAAGATATAGCAACTCAATCTAGTAAGACTTCAGAAGATATAAGTGTTGCAATTGATGAGATAGCAAAAGGTGCAGTAACACAAGCTTCGGATATCGAGAACGCTACTTTGAATGTGGCTAATATGGGAGCATTAATTGAGAGGATTACTGGAGACATTGAATCATTAAATATAATTACAGCAGCTGTTCTTGAATCTGAGAATGAAACAAATGATAATATGAATGAACTATCCGAGTCTAATATTAATACTACAAAAGCGATTAATCGAATAGCAGCTAATATCGAAAAGACAGATAAATCTGTACAAAAGATTGGAGAAGCACTTCAATTAATTACGAATATAGCGGATGAGACGAATCTCTTATCTTTGAATGCCTCAATTGAAGCCGCAAGAGCAGGGGAAGCAGGAAGAGGCTTTAGTGTTGTAGCAGCCCAGATTCAGAAATTGGCAGAAGAATCCAATGCATCAGCTAAGAAGATTGATGATATTATTAAGATGTTAGCTGAAGACTCAGCTACTTCTATACGTGTAATGAATGAAGTACAACAAAATGTAAGAGAGCAAGAAGAAAAATTAAATGATACGAAAGTTAAGATAACACAGGTTAGTGATGGAATTACGCAATGTAATCAGAATACAGAGAATATTAATAAAGAAGCTAATGAATGTAATACATCTAGAGTTGCCGTTGTGGATATAATTCAAAACCTTTCTGCTTTATCAGAGGAAAATGCTGCTGCTACACAAGAAACAACAGCTTCTATGGAAGAATTAACAGCTACTATGCATGTTGTTTCAGAAGCGGCACAGAAGATGCAAGAGCTTGCTACAACATTAAATAAAGAGGTAAAATTCTTTAAACTTTAGATTTTAATAAATAATAATATAAAAGGATGCTGGAAAGGTAAGCCAGCATCCTTTTTATTTATAGGAATTATAAAAATTTATTTCAAATTAGATAAGTAAGCATAATTCAGTGCAACTACTTGTTTCATCATCTCTTTACCAGGAGCACCTATGGTGTTACGTTTGTTAACGCAAGTTTCTAAGCTAATCGCTTCATAGATATCTTCTTCGAATACAGGACTGATCTTCTTATATTCATCAAGTGTCATATCATCAAGTGAGATATTCTTATCGATACAATATAAAACTAATTGTCCTACAATACCATGGGCATCACGGAATGGAACGCCGTGATTTACTAGATAATCAGCAGCATCGGTAGCATTGGTAAATCCATTCTTAGCACTTGCCTCCATTACTTTGTTGTTAAATTTCATTGTAGAAATCATTCCAGTGAATAAGGAAATACAACCTTTAACTGTATCAATGGCATCGAATGTAAGCTCTTTATCTTCTTGCATGTCTTTGTTATAAGCGAGAGGAAGACCTTTCATAGTAGTAAGTAAAGACAGTAAAGCACCATATACACGACCAGTCTTCCCACGAACAAGTTCTGCTATATCTGGGTTTTTCTTTTGTGGCATAATACTACTTCCTGTGCTGTAAGCATCATCGATTTCAACGAATTGGTATTCATTAGAATTCCAGATGATGATTTCCTCACAGAAACGACTTAGATGCATCATGATAGTGGAAAGAGCACTTAATAACTCAATTAGATAATCACGATCCGCTACTGAATCCATACTATTTAGAGTCGCACCAGTAAATCCTAATAACTGGGCAGTATAATCACGGTCAAGTGGATAGGTTGTTCCTGCAAGAGCACCAGAGCCAATAGGTGAATAGTTCATACGATTATAGATATCAGTAAGTCTAGAATAATCACGTTTGAACATCTCAAAATACGCTCCCATATGATGCGCAAGTGTAATTGGTTGAGCTTTTTGTAGATGAGTGAAACCAGGCATGAAAGTTTCAGTACTATCTTTCATGATAATATTCAACTCAACTAAAAGAGCTTTTACTAATTCTTTGATTTCAGTAATTTCATCCCTTGTGTATAACTTCATATCTAAGGCAACTTGATCGTTACGGCTTCTTCCAGTGTGAAGTTTCTTACCAGCATCACCTATGCGTGAAATAAGGTTGGCTTCAACAAAACTATGAATATCTTCATGAGTACCATCGATAACAAGTGTTCCATTCTCGATATCCACAAGAATTCCATTCAAGCCATCAATAATGGTATCCTTTTCAGCATCAGTAAGGATTCCCTGTTTTGCAAGCATGGTAACATGTGCGATACTTCCTGTAATATCTTGTTTATAGAATTTCTGATCAAATGAAATAGATGCATTGAAATTATGTACAAGTTGATTGG
>NZ_CBDLAM010000213.1:5416-5749 GCF_965301125.1 Anaerosporobacter sp.
ATTAAAAGAAAACACTTCTTCTTTTGTGTCTTTCGTAAATCTTCCACCCCAAAGTTTCATGTTAGGTACCTCTTTTCTATTAGAATAATTTTATGTATAAACATGCAAAAATGAAAATAACATTTACAAAGTAAATAGTAGTACTGCTGATTATAAATGTAGTTTATATATGTTGTAATACCAATATATTACCTTGTTTTTTCAAGAAATGCAATACAATCCAGGCCTAAAAAGAAGAAATATACAAATTATCAAAAAAAATACTGGAAAAATTTAAAAACTATGATAAACTAGAAAATAAGTAGCTTTTTATATGAAAACAGTCTGATTTGT
>NZ_CBDLAM010000214.1:0-2335 GCF_965301125.1 Anaerosporobacter sp.
ATCTTATAGGATTCTCAAGCAAGGGAATTGATAAAAACAAAGCCAAACGTGGCGTGTGGAGAATTCCAGAAAAAACATTATTCCTCATAGCAATGCTAGGAGGAAGTTTAGGTAGCATCTTAGGAATGAATAAGTTCAGACATAAAACGAAACATAGAACTTTTTCAATAGGAATGCCGTCAATATTGATTATTCAATTTATTATAATTGTATACTTTATGGTTGTTCATTGCTTTTGCCCTTTATAGACACGATATTTAACGTATTCAAGGACATCTAATTGCGAATTTGGTGTAAGTTGTCTGAAATTTTCCAATAGTACCTTTTCGTTAGAATTATTAGGTTGAACAATGTTCCTAGTCTTTGAATTCTCGGGATTTACGCGATCATTCGTGGAATACGTAGCATCTTCGTGAAGCATGCTCGGAATAAAGTTGTTATTAATTAATTCGTCGATGCTTAGGGCGTAAAGTGATGCAAGTTGTAACAATGTTTGGTTATCAGGTGTCCGGCCACCTTTCTCATAATGAGCATATCCTTGCCTAGTGATATTTAAGTAATTACCTAAATATTTTTGCGTATACCCATGTGAAATACGGAGTTCTCTTAATTTGTTCGAAAGCGATAGATTAACTGTTGACATATACTCCTCCTGTATTAATGTGAGACTAACTTACTTTATTATAACAATTTACCATGAAAAAGAATTAAAAAGCAACAAAACGTGACATATAATTACAGCAACACTTTGTTGCTTGCTTATGATAATTAGATAAAGTTAAGTCCGCTTATTAATCAATTTCTTAATTAATGTCACACAATTTGCGACATATTATATACATTTATGAGTATTAATACCCAATAATGATGTTGAGTGAAAAATGGATTGACAATCTTTAGTAAAAATGTTATAATATGGCTAGTTGCTGGAGCAACATATATTATTATTTGTTTTTGGAGGAATTGAATATGAAAGGTACAGTTAAATGGTTCAACAATCAAAAAGGTTTCGGTTTCATCTCTGATGAACAAGGTAACGATGTATTTGTACATTACACTGGTCTTAACATGGATGGATTTAAATCCCTTGAAGAAGGACAAGAAGTGGAATTTGACATCGTTAACGGAGCTAAAGGACCACAAGCTACAAACGTAACAAGATTTTAATCAAGCTTCTTAATCAGTGTACCTTTTTCTATATATATAAATTATTTATTTTTTATAGAGAAATAGCTATATTGTTTTAATGGATTGATTACTTATGCGATTTAATGTGCGTTAAGTTGTAAAGAAAACTGCCTCATAATTAGTTACATACTAATGAGGCAGTTTTTTTTATAGGATTTAATAGATTCTGATACTAGAAATATTTAAATTAGAAAGGAAAGTAGGAGTGAATAATACCATCTATGTAGAAGAGAAATTTCATAAGTATAACATAGAGAGATATTTTAATCAAATAAAAGGAAATGATCTATTAAGTGAAGAAGAAAGAGAAATAGCCGATGAAATTCTAGAAAAATTACAAAAAACGTGTAAGATTCGAAGTGTGTCAAAAGTTTATACATCATCAGAATTCATAGTTAAGAATGGTGAGTTAATCATTAATGAGGTGAAAATCCACTGGAAATTGTTTGAACAGGACTATTTTCATGGTATAATATCATTAATGGTATTTCTTATCACTATTTATGAATCTGAGGATAGCACTATATATAATTTACTGGATCAGTACTATGAGACAATATGGAAATATGCCGCCTTACAAGGACATCGTGACAATATAATTACAGAATATAAGATGCAAATTGGAAATGGTGTGTTTACTCCTATACTTGGACCGGGGTACTATGGTATGGATTTAATAGAGAATGAGAAAATATATGAATTGCTTCATGGTAGGGAGCTAGGGATTATGTTAAGTGATAGGAAGCAATTCATACCTGAAAATACAATTTGTGGTCTTATGATTAATATGAAGTCCATGAAGGATGAATGTAAAGACATCATTCAAAATCCATGTAGGTATTGTGCAGCAGCTAAGAAAAACTGTGGATTTTGTAATTATAGTAAATAGATATACGTAGGAGGAGAGGCGTATGAAAGCCGGGGAAAAACTAAAATACCAGCAACTTGTAGATTATATTGCTTTTCCAGTTGTAATTTATATTTATGAAACACGTAGAATTATTGCAATTAATAAGAAGGCAAAAGCAATCTTGGTACCTGATGAAAGAATATTACGTTATATGCCTGATGGAAAGTTTAGGACACAGGTATCAAACCAAATCATAAAAGAAGAGACAGATATCTTATTAGTTGTACCATTATTGGT
>NZ_CBDLAM010000214.1:2345-5709 GCF_965301125.1 Anaerosporobacter sp.
ATGGAAAACACCTTGTGATAATGATATTTGACTATACAGAAAATCAAAGCTTTGGTGATAAATTTTTTGACCATGTACCTAGATTTTATTGGAAAGATAAAAAGTTAAAACTACAAGGAGTAAATTATTTTTGCCTGGAAGACATTAGAAGAAACAATGATAGAGTTGAAGATATAGTTGTTACTCTTGATCAAGAGGTTCTGGAGTTACTATTAGATAATGATAATAAGGTTATTAAGTCAAAAGAGCCTCTTTGGAATGTATTGCAATTAATTAGATCCAGAAATAACATAGGCAAATTTGTAAATATCCAACGTATTCCAATTATAAATAAAAATGGTACAGTGATAGGAATTCTAGGAGCATATAATTTAATAATAAGTAAAACTGATTTTGCTCAACAATTAATTTGGCTTAAAAACGAGAAGAGTAGACTTACAAAGTTATTAGCAAGTAATGATACAATATTTATGAGAATTCGTATGGATGATGAGTGGTCGGTAGAACATATAACACCTAATATTAAGAAACTTGGGTATACATGTAAAGATTTTTATCTAAAAAAAATTACTTTCCGGCAGCTTATTCTAGAAGAAGATCGAAAACGTGTGGTACGAGAATTCTTGATTGCTATAAAACAAGGTGTTGAAAAAATCGAGATGGAGTACCGTATTATCAAGGCAGATGGCTCACCTATATGGGTGAAAGGCATTAGTGTAAATATGGATTCAGAAAACGCGGGAGATGAAAATCAATATGTTGATTTTATCTTAAGGGATATAACAGGAATCAAAACTCTTCAAAAAGAATTAGAAATCAGCAAAGATGTAATGAAGGCAAAGATAGAAACAATTAAAAAAGGAGATATTCCAATAAAATTGGTACGATTTACCGACTTATTTAAGATGGAAGAATTATTAACCTCTATACAGAGCTTTGCAGATATGATGAATATAAGTTGCACAATAACAGATTATGTAGGAAGAACACTGTGTGATATTATACAACGACCTGATATTGCACAAGAGGTGTATCAATACTATGAGAAGCATGCGGGGAGAGAGATTTTTCGTAACTTATACAGACAGGTGAGGAATGGAGAGCCAAATTACTTGTATGATAATGTAAGTGGGGTGTATGTTTACGCTGTTCCATTTAAAGTTGAAGATAAATTAATTGGTTTACTGGATATTCTAACGAAAGAAGAGATACCTTCGGATTCTCCAATGATATTTTTTCTTAATAATATGGTAGGAAACTTATGTAGTTCAGTGCAAAAAAATCTAGAATTAATTAGAGAAATTGATCGTAGAGAACACGCAGAAGAACAACTAAGAATGGTCAAAAGAAAGGAAGATTTCTTAAACAAGGAATTAGAGATTGCATTGGTTGAGGACAACTGGAAAAATGCGTTGAATAAAATTTTTCATAATCTCGCTCAATATATTTATGTTGGTGAAATTATATTATTCCATCAAACGGGTGAATATAGTTACGAAAAACTGATTGAATGGAACAATAAAGGTGAAGAAAAACATAGAACAACACAAGTTTATGAAAAACTGAATCTAAGAGAATGTGAAGCGTTAGTAACAATTTATAAACATGCCAATGTAGTTATTTATCAACAAGGTGAAATACCGGAAACACTTTATAGACAATTTCGCTTTCGTAAAGTAAAATCATTGATAATGATTCTATTTGAATTTGAATCAGGGAAGAATTTTATTTTAGCATTCTGTGATAGAAATCCAAAATCAGAGTGGACCGATGAGAAAATAGGATTGTTAACAGATGTATCAAATATAATTAAAGCAATATTGCAAAGAGGAGAATAAGAATGAGTATTAAGAAAGATGTATTTGGTAAAACGCAAGATGGGGGAAAAGCTCACTTATATACCCTAAAGAATAAAGCTGGAATGACAGCGGTATTCAGTGATTATGGAGCAACAATTGTGAAGCTGTTAGTTCCAGATGCAAAAGGTAAACTAGAAGATATTGTTCTTGGATATGATAATCTAGAGCAATATATGAAGAATTCACCAGGGTTCGGTTCTTTTATCGGAAGACATGCTAACCGTATTGGCAATGCATCATTTGCAATCAATGGTAAAACATACGAACTTGAGAAGAATGACGGTAACAACAACTTACATTCAGGAAGTAAAAGCTTTAATAAATTCATTTATGATGCTGAATATTATGAAGATGTAGATTCATCAACAATTGAGTTTTCACGTCTGAGTCCTGATATGGAGCAAGGTTTTCCAGGAAATCTTGATGTGACAGTAACATATACCTTAACGGATGATAATGAACTTGTGATTGAATATCTTGCAGTATCAGATAAAGATACCGTAGTCAACTTTACAAATCACTCATACTTTAACCTTTCTGGACATGCATCAGGATCTGCATTGAATCATAAGGTTTGGATTAATGCAAATCAATTTACACCAACGGATGATAATTTAATTCCAACAGGTGAGATAGCTGATGTAGAGGGAACGCCAATGGATTTTAGAACTGCTAAAACAATTGGAAGAGATATTGATGCAGACTATAAACCATTAAAACAGGGAAATGGTTATGATCATAACTATGTTTTAAATCATGAAACAACGGATGTTGAATTAGTGGCTGAGTTAATTGATGAGACAAGTGGACGTAAGATGGAGGTATTTACAGATACTCCTGGTATGCAATTCTATACTGGTAATTTCATAAGTGGAGAAGCTGGTAAAGATGGGGTTACATACAATTCAAGAGATGGAGTATGTTTTGAGACTCAATTCTATCCAAATGCTTGTAATACACCAAATTTTCCTTCTTCAATCATTAAGGCAGAACAAGAATACGAATATGTAACAATTTATAAATTTACTACGATATAATTGTATATAAAACATGGTTATAAGGAGCGCTGAAATGATTAAAAAGTGCTCCTTATTACTGCATTTATAGGCTTAATAAATGTATACAAAACTAGTAAAATACCCACTTTCTTTTCGTGTAATATGACAAAAATTTAAAAAACTGTTGCTTATCTTTTTGGCTAGTTTATAATTGAAAGTAGCTAATAACTGAATAGTTACTAATAATAGCAATTTCAAAATAGGGAATCAAAGGATAGGTGGCAAACGATGAAAAAATTAGAAATGCTTTATGAAGGCAAGGCTAAAAAGGTTTACACAACAGATGTAGAAGACGTATACATTGTAGATTACAAAGATGACGCAACTGCATTCAATGGTTTGAAAAAAGGAACTATTGTTGGTAAAGGTGTTATTAATAACAAAATGAGTAATCATTTGTTTAAGCTTCTTGATAAAGCAGGTATTCCAACTCACTTTGTAGATGAA
>NZ_CBDLAM010000215.1:0-5701 GCF_965301125.1 Anaerosporobacter sp.
AAGCATAAGTATTAACCCATTTTGTAATGAATTTTTGTTCGATTGCTCCAGGCATACGGTTCAATCCAAATGCTTTGGAAACCGCATTAAAGTTAGCATTGTATGCAACAGAAGTGGCTTCCGCTTTTTCTACAGTATCAATGCCTTCTTCTGCCCACTTTAATGCAACTGCTTCAATATAAGAAGAATTTTTCTTATTCTTTGAGACACAGTACTCATATAGATACATAATTAATTCTACGGAAAAACCAACATTCTCATATAAGAAGAGAATCAATTGAATATCAGTAGGTTTTAATAGTCGTTCCAAATAGATTTCAATTATATTCATAAGCCATTTAACTTCGTCGTTCTTAGTTAAAGCTTCCACTTGTGAAGGGGAGTAGGTTGGTTTTTCAAACGTCTTTGGCTCATCCATATCTTTTGAAATAGTAGTAATTTGGGAAGAGTCTTCAGAGTCTAATTGGTTAATATTTTCATCAATAAGAGAGGATGATGCAGCAATCTCATTGAAAGCAGTTTGATCCATGTTTGTTAAGTCGTTAATTGTTATACCTATTATAGTATCTTTTCTATCTTTCTCTAATGTAAGAATTCCAGATTTGTCCCAGTAATTTAACGCTCGAATAATATCCTTTTCAGAATCCTCAAGACAATCAGCAATAACTGCAACTGAAACAATTTTATCAGAACTAGATAAAAGACGAAGAAGATAGAGATATACTTTTACAAATGATCCATTTGCTTTTGGCATATATTCGTCAATGAAGATATTAGAGATTATAGTTACATCGTTCATATGATTTGTATGTAACGTAATTGGTTTCATACGAGCAATCCTTTCTAAAAAAATATTAACAGGGGGTAGGGAAGCTTAGTTACCATCAGTGTTTGTAACTATTCAGTCCCGATGTTTTTACATTATAGCATAATCCAAATATAATGCAAATAGGGGATTTTGGTATTTGTTTTTTTGACGAATGTGGATATATTTTGTGGATAATGTGGATAACTATCTAGGGGTAGGTACTTTGTACTAGACGAGGCCTATAAACTGTGCACCGGTGTGTTTCAAAAAACAAAAAAATAATCCACAATCTTATCTGAAGAAAATTGTTGATAAGATTGTGGATAATGTGGATAACTATTCACCTAATAATGATTCTCCAATAGAAACAACGTCTCCGGCGCCCATAGTTATCAACAAATCGCCGTTAGTACAATTTTGTAATAAAAAGTTTTCTATTTCTTCAAATGTTGGGAAATAGTAAACTTCTTTACCAAGTTTGTCGAGTTCTGCTTGAAGATTTCTTGAAGATATTTCGCCTGTGTTTACTTCACGAGCAGCGTAAATATCAGTTAATACTATTTTATCAGCTAGCGTTAAAGCTTCAGCGAAGTCTTTTAAGAAAGCTTTTGTACGAGTATACGTATGAGGTTGGAACACACACCAAATTGACTCATGAGGATAACGTTTTGCAGATTCAAGAGTAGCCTTGATTTCTGTTGGATGATGTGCATAATCATCAATAATTGTAATTCCGGCAACTTTACCTTTGTATTCAAATCTTCTTTCTGTTCCGTGGAACATAGTTAAGCCACGTTTAATATCTTCCATTGGAATTTGACGTTCAAGAGCTAAACCAATTGCAGGTAAAGAGTTTGATACATTATGCATACCAACTACCCCTAGGGTAATATGGTCCATAAATTCACCATTGTGCATTAAATCATACTCACCATATCCATCAGCATTGAAGGATACATTAGCAGCACTATAAGTATAAGAAGTTTCTGGAGTTGATTGAATACCATATGTTACAACGTTACAAGTAAGATCTCGTGTAATCTCTTCATAGTTTTCAATCTCGCCATTGATAAATAAAACTCCATCGTCAGGAAGTCTCTTAGCGAATAACTTAAAAGATTGACGAATATCATTAATGTCTTTGAAGAAATCCAGGTGATCTTCTTCAATATTTAAGATAATGCTGTATCGTGGATTAAATTTAAGGAAACTGTTGGTATATTCACATGCTTCGGTAATGAAGTTATCTGATTTACCAATACGAATGTTTCCATCAATAGCCTTTAGGATTCCACCAACTGAGATGGTAGGATCTAAATCTCCTTCTAGAAAGATTTGTGAAAGCATTGATGTTGTTGTTGTTTTACCATGAGTACCTGATATAGCAATAGCATTCTTATAGTTAAGCATAACTTGCCCAACCATCTCAGCACGGTCCATTCTTGGTATATTTTGTTGTAAAACTGCTTGCATCTCTGGATTGTCTTGATGAATAGCAGCTGTGTATACAACTAAATCTATATCAGGAGTAATATTTGAAGCTTTTTGACCATATAATATAGTAATGCCTTTTGCTTCTAGGTGCTCTGTGATTTTACTTTTCTTGGAATCAGAACCGCTAATGGTAAAGCCTGCTGTATGTAACAGTTCAGCAAAGCCACTCATACTGATTCCGCCAATTCCAATAAAGTGAATGTGAATTGGTTCATTAAAATTGATTTTATACATGGAACGACACTTCCTATTCTAAATTAGTATATGATACTATACTGTTATTATAACCATTTCTATGAAAAAAACAAATAGAAAATCGAGTATGGATAAATTTGACTGTATAAAAAAGGAGATATAAGCAAAAGGAATGGAAGAAAAAAGAAAAAAAGTAAGCAAAAATCACAATGAATAGGGGGAGACATTATATTATGTTAGTTAATATGTTACAAAATATCAATTAGATACTGTGGATTTTGTTCACAATTATAAGGATTCATGTTATAATAAGAAATATAAAACAACAAGAGGTGATTACTTGATAAAAAAAGAAATGATAGCAATGTTGCTTGCGGGAGGACAAGGTTCAAGACTAGGAGTTTTAACATCGAAAGTTGCAAAGCCTGCTGTTGCGTTTGGCGGAAAATATCGCATTATTGATTTCCCGTTAAGTAATTGTATTAATTCAGGAGTTGATACTGTTGGGGTACTAACACAATATCAACCATTAAGACTTAACACTCATATTGGAATTGGTATTCCATGGGATCTAGACCGTAATGTTGGTGGAGTATCCATACTACCACCGTATGAAAAGAGTAATTGTAGTGAATGGTATACAGGAACTGCAAATGCTATATACCAGAACTTAGAATATATGAATTACTATAATCCTGAATATGTGTTGATTTTGGGTGGAGATCATATTTACAAAATGGATTATGAAGTTATGTTAGAATATCATAAAGCCAATAAGGCAGATGTGACAATAGCAACAATACCAGTACCGATGGAAGAAGCTAGTCGATTTGGGGTTGTTATCACAGACGAGAATGGAAAGATAACAGATTTTCAAGAAAAACCGAAAGTACCAAGAAGTAATTTGGCTTCAATGGGTATATACATATTTAGCTGGAAAATTTTAAAGAATGCTTTAATTAAACTATCAGATCAACAAGGATGTGATTTTGGTAAACATATCATTCCGTATTGCTACGAGAATGATAATCGTATTTTCGCATATGAGTATAATGGGTACTGGAAAGACGTTGGTACGTTAGGATCCTATTGGGAAGCAAATATGGAATTAATCGATTTGATTCCTGAGTTTAATTTATATGAAGAGTTTTGGAAGATATATACGAAGAGTGATATTATTCCACCACAATACATTTCTAAAGATGCAAAAGTCGATAGAGCAATTATTGGAGAAGGTGCAGAAATTTATGGAGAGGTATATAACTCGGTAATTGGATCGGGTGTATATATAGGAGAAGGAACTGTAGTTAGAGATTCAATCATTATGACATCTTCTAGAATAGAAAAGAATTGTAAAATCAACAAAGCTATTATTGCTGAAAGTGTAGATATCGGTAATAATGTTGAGCTGGGAGTTGGGGAAGAAGTACCGAATGTTGTAGAACCAAATATTTATTCATTTGGTTTGGTTACAATAGGAGAGAACTCATATGTCCCTGATAATGTTAAAGTTGGTAAGAATACCGCTATTTCAGGAGTAACAAAACCAGATGATTATCAGAATGGATATTTACCTAGTGGAGAGACTTTAATTAAGGCAGGTGACATGTAATGAGAGCAATAGGAATTGTATTAGCAGGTGGAAATAGTAGTAGAATGAAGGAACTATCAAGTAAACGGGCAATCGCAGCAATGCCTGTTGCTGGTGGATATAGAAGTATTGATTTTGCATTAAGTAATATGTCAAATTCCCATGTTCATAAAGTTGCTGTATTTACGCAGTATAATGCAAAATCATTAAATGAACATTTGAATTCATCGAAATGGTGGGATTTTGGTAGAAAACAAGGTGGTTTGTATGTATTCAATCCTACAATAACAGTAGATAATAGTTTCTGGTATCGTGGTACTGCAGACGCAATATATCAAAATCTTAGTTTTTTAAAAAACAGTCATGAACCATATGTAATTATAGCATCTGGAGATTGTGTATATAAGCTTGATTATAATAAAGTTTTGGAGTATCATATAGCTAAGAAGGCGGATATTACCGTTGTTTGTAAAAAACTAGAAGAAGAAGAGGATGCTAGTCGCTTTGGTGTAGTTAAAACCAATGAAGATGGTAGGATAGAGGAGTTTGAAGAAAAACCAATTGTAACATCACAAGATACTGTGTCTACAGGTATTTACATAATCAGAAGAAGACAATTAATTGAGCTGATTGAAAAATCAGCTATTGAAGAAAGACACGATTTGGTTAAAGATATTCTCATTCGATATAAGAATTTGAAAAAAATCTATGCTTATAATCTTGATAGTTATTGGAGTAATATTGCGACTGTAGAATCTTATTACAAAACGAATATGGATTTTCTTAATAAAGAGATAAGAGATTATTTCTTCAAGGAGTATCCGGGGGTATATTCTAAGATAGATGACATGCCACCAGCTAAGTACAATAAAGATGCTGTTGTTAAGAACAGCTTAATTTCAAGCGGTTGTATAATCAATGGACAAGTAGAAAATTCAATATTATTTAAGAAAGTGTATGTTGGTAACAACTGTGTTATTAAGAATTCAATAATATTGAATGATGTGCATATTGGGGACAACACATATCTTGAAAATTGTATCGTAGAAAGTAGAGATACAATTCGCATGAATACAAGACATGTTGGTGAGAATGGTGAAGTAAAAGTTGTTATTGAAAAGAACGAAAGATATGTATTGTAAAGGTGTATCTTGTAACGTCGCTAAGAGAATCGTTTCTATAATGTAAGTAATTAATTGTAAGTATTAGTTTGCTAGTAGTGAAAGTTGTGTGCTGTAAATTAATAATTCACTTTTAATATTTATATGGGGTAAGAATTTGATTCTTATTATATAAAAGCGAAATATGTATGGCTTATTAATTGACTTAAAACTTCAAACAAAAAGGGGGTTTACTCAAATGCAGATTACAGACGTTCGAGTAAGGAAGGTAAGTAAGGAAGGCAAGATGAAAGCGGTAGTTTCAATTACATTTGATAATGAGTTTGTTGTTCATGATATCAAAGTTATTGAAGGTGAAAAAGGATTATTTATCGCTATGCCTAGTCGAAGAGCTGGAGATGGAGAGTACAGAGATATCGCACATCCAATCAATTAAGAAACAAGAGATCGTATTCAAAATATCAATATAGAAAAATATTAAAATGAAAGATT
>NZ_CBDLAM010000216.1:0-5697 GCF_965301125.1 Anaerosporobacter sp.
ATATAGATAGGTTACTTGTTATAAACCTATCAAACGAATTAATATGTTGCATCAGATTGATTACAACAAGATCTGCATGTTCTAGAATATACTTCGTACTTTCCTTACTACTATCTTGTAAATCCATGAATACAAGATCATCATATTCTTTGCATAACTGTACAAATTGTGGCAAGATTCTAGCAAGCTCTTTTTCAAAAAGTGAAGCCTTAGTCTGACGGTTAGGAAGATAATATAACAAATCTGGGTACATTTCTTTCGCTAGATCATGTACTTGCTTTGATAAATCAAATGTTTCTTTACTTAGTAATCTACAAAACAATTCCTTAGAACCATTCATATGATAGGGATTAAGACTATGAAATAGCAATGATAATTTGGTCTTTGGGGTAATATTATCTCGAATCATATTCCAATTAGTATGATTTTCCCACATTAAGATTTTCTGCTTCTTTCTAACTGCCAGAAAAGTAGCTAAGCAACAAAGATTACTTGTGGTTCCTGCATTTCCTCTAACATCGCTATAAAATGCGACTAACATTCCACCACTCCTTTCTTCAATTGATTAATTGCATAATGAATCTCCTTGCTTGTAAATGTATGTATTTCTTCGATTATAAAAGACAAGGTTTGCATCATATCATTAGACATTCTTTTAAAGTCCTTTACTTCTTCAAATTCTAAACATTGCTTATAATACGCATCATAACTATCTAACCAAAGCTCATTAATCATACATAACTTCTTACTGTCTGGGTAATTACGTATGAAATATTTACTATCTAATCTCTTATTACAAATGTCCCTTATAATAAGGATACATTGTTTGTTATACATAAAAATTGCCTTGGCCACCTCATCCATTGTTCTCTTATATAGATTCGCTATCACAACCATATTATCAAAGCTGTTAAGAATATCGACAGATAACTCTATCTCCTGAATTTCTAATTCATATAAGACAAATGAATAATCATTTAATATTTCTCCATGAACTTGAAGCCATTCTTTACTACATGTGATCCAATCTAGTCCCATATAATAATTCGGTTGATAATCTTTCTCCTCCTTTTCCAACAGTGTGACGATCAGTACCTCTTGCCCACATAAACGCAATACTCTGCCAATATAATATACAATATCTCGGCTAGGTACACCAATAAAAGCTATTGACTTAGCCATTCCTCCTCCTTTTTTGATATCTATTATAGATATCTGATTTAATTTATATTTTTACGAAATTAAAAATTGGAATTACTTTAGAAAAAAATAAATGAAACGATAAGCCAGATAAAAAGACTTGTTGTAGATTAGATTAATTATATCCCAGATTTTCTCATTTCTAAACCTTTTTTTACATTTTATAACAAAAAAGCTTTTGCAAAATATTGATTAAAACAAATGTAGCGAAATACACCTAATCAAATAATAAGTTTGCAAAAGCCTTTTTATTTATTATTTAGATTCATAAGCCTTTTTTGCAGCTTCCATAATTTTAGTATTTGCAGTAGACATAAATTGGTCACCTTCTTGAATTATGGCATAGAAAGCATCATAGGCTTCTTGACTTTTCTTTGTTTCTTCTGTACAACTTTCAACAGCTTCACGATAAGAGTTAACAGCACTTAAAGCTTGTTCTGCACCTTCTTTGAAAACTACCTGTGCTTCCTTATATCGTTTTGGAGCAGACAAATCTCTTAAAGCAGTAAACTCTGTTTCCATAGTTTTAAGGTCATCTAAAACTGCTGTTCTTGCATCCTCATTGGTTACATCGTTAAGAAATGTTTGTATATCTGTAACTAAAGTTGAATTTGCAGTTGTTGCATTGTTCATAGCTGTTGTAACATCATCACAATAATTTTGTTCTGCTTTTTTATCAGAGCATCCTGTTAAAGCAAAAACAAAACATAAAGTAAAAACTGTTATTAAAATTTTGTTGAATTTTTTCATTTTTCCTCCCTTAGGCAACATCAGATTCTTAATGACATACTTCACCTAATCTATGATATAAAAACTACATCATTATCCTATCAGAATAAACTTAAGATTTCAACTAGTAAATATAAATACAGGTACTTTTTTCCTATTTTTCTCCAAATTCAACAACGATACTACATATTAATCATATTATCAACAATTCCCATTGTAGATTTTCGATGTGACACAAGAATAATGGTTTTATCCTCTTTTTCCTTATTCAAACTCTCTAATATAATTCCTTCATTCAAACTATCAATATTGCTAGTTGGTTCGTCTAAGAATATGATATTACTATTATGAAGAAATGCTCTTGCAATACCAATTCGTTGTCTTTCCCCTCCTGATAAGGACTCTCCTAATTCACTAACTTTGGTATCATAACCATTTGGTAGAGATAGAATAAAATCATGAATAGAAGCTTTTTTCGCTGCCTCGATTACTTCTTCTCTTGTAGCATCTTCTTTTGCAATCTTAATATTATTCTCTATCGTATCATGAAATAAGAAAGTTTCTTGGGTTACATAAGAGATCATATTTCTTAATGATGAAGTCTTAATGGTATTCACATCATTCTCACCATAATATATTTTTCCCTTGTTAGTCTCATAAAAACGCATCAGTAATTTTAACAATGTTGATTTACCACAGCCACTCTTACCTAAGATACCATGAATCCTCTTTTCTGAAAATGTTTCATTGAAGTTATTTAAAACTTCCTTATTCTCATATCCGAATGTCACTCCATCACAAGTAATATTTCCACCACATTCTTCTTCGCCCGAAACATTATCAAGAACAACAGGTTCTTCACTTAACAAATCAAGAACACGATTTCCACAAGCTAGGGTATGGTTTAAATTATTTGATAATGCTGATAAAGCTGCTGTTGGTCCAAACGAACCAATCATTGCAACTGTTGCAATTAATGACATTCCACCCTCGATTTCACCGTTACTTGCAAGATATCCAGAAACAGCAAGCATAGTAATTCCTGCAAAAAGAATAATCCAATCTGTAGTAATCTTTTGTACACTTTCTTCCTTCTTTAGTTCCTTCGTAATCTTTTCCAAACTCTCTGTCTTCTCAGCAAGCTCTCTTTGTCTTTTCTCTTGTTGTCCATATTGAATGATTTCTTCTAATCCATAAAGATTATCAAGTACTGAAGTATTCAAATCACCAAAGGAATCTCTATAATCTTGTCCCTTCTTACTTCCCCTCTTACTATTTAGCACTGGTACTACAAGTCCAACTAAAAGATAGAATAGCAAGGCTACTATCCCTAAAAGTAGATGTATATTACCAATAAAAACACACATAAATACAGACGTAATAACAGCTATAGCAATTGGTGAAATCGTATGTGCATAGAACACCTCTAATAATTCGATATCACTTGTTATTATTGAAATAAGGTTACCTTTATCATTCCCGTCTAACTTCGCGGGTGCTAGGCGACGCAGTGACGTAAATACTTTATTTCTAATTCTTGCTAATAATTTGAATGCAATATAGTGATTACATGCTTGTTCTGCATAACGTAAGATACCTCGTATCACTGCAAATATGATAATGATTGTAAAGATTGTAGTAAGCGTAAGCTTATTATATAAACCAGATACAGATAACAACCCATAACCACCAAGAATTGTTATAAAGGTAGCCACAAGATTTCCTATGCTCCCCATTAAGATTGCTAGCAACATATATCCTATAAGAGGACGAATCATACCAAGCAACTCTAACATAATCTGTAAACTATTTCTTTTCTTATGTTGCATTAGCTTGCTACCTCCTCTGTATATTTTTCTAACTCTTTTTGACTTGTATTCATATCATGATAATACTTTTGTCTACTAAGTAATACTTCATGAGTTCCTATTTCAACTATTTCTCCATCTTTCATAGCAAGTATATTATCTGCATTTACCACATTAGCCAATCTGTGAGATATGAGGATTACAGTCTTTCTTTCAGCCAATGTATGAATGACGTCCATGATTTTATTCTCACTTTCAACATCAATATTTGAAGTTGCTTCATCGAAGATATAGATATCACTATCATGTAAAATTGCTCTAGCTAACGCCATTCTTTGCTTTTGCCCTCCAGATAGATTAGATGCTTTTTCTTTAATTTTCATAGATAATCCGCCCTTTTCCAAGATGGTATCAAGAAGATCAACTTGTTCTAAAGCTAATAACATCTCTTCTTTAGTAGCATCTTCTTTCCCCATACGAAGATTTTCTTCCACGGTTCCTTTGAATAAATAGCTATCATGACGAATTCTAGTAATTCTTTTATGCAAATATTCTTCTGGTAAATCATTAATATCATAAGTCCCCATTAAAACGTGACCTTTATTTGGTCTATTGTCATTCATTATTAATGATGCTATCGTACTCTTTCCACAGCCAGAAGTTCCAACAAGTGCAGTAAATGAATTCTTAGGAAGTGTAAATGATATTTTATCAATAACCGTCTGTCCTTCTTCATAACCAAACGATACATTATTAAAATGAATATCTGTTCCTAAGTCCTTTAACTGCTTATCATCTAGTTTATTTCCTTTATTATTCTCCACTGGAATATCAAGCAATGCAAAGATCTTATTAGCTGCAGCATTACCATTCATAGCAATATGGAAAAAGGATCCTAGTAAACGCAGTGGCAAAAAGAAATCTGCTGCAATTAACATAATGAACAAGCACGCAGTAAATGTAATTTGTCCACTTCTATATTCAAGAATACTTAAGATAATACCCACCGCAGCACCACCATAAGCAATTAAATCCATGACACTAATAGAATTTAATTGCATAATCAATACTCGCATCGTAATCTTACGAAACTTCTCTGCTTCTTCATCCATCTTCTTTGCATAGCATTCATCTGCTTGATAAATCTTTAAAGTCGTCAAACCTTGTAAATTTTCTAAGAAGGTGTCACCAAGTCCCGTATAGATTCCCCAATACTTATTTAACATCTTCTTAGCAAATTTCTGAACAGCTATTATCGACACTGGAATTAAGGGCACACAAAGTAATAAAACAATTGCGACCTTAATACTCATAAAACTTACAATAACAAATAAAGTAATCGGTGCTAATAAGCTATAGAAAAATTGAGGTACATATCTACCAAAATAGATTTCTAACTGTTCCACACCTTCTGTACTGATCTGTACGATTTCAGATGTGGCCATGCTCTTACGATATTTTGTTCCCATTTTCATTAATTTTTGATTTATCACTTCACGTAATCTTCTCTTAACCTTTGTAGATGCTATGTACGACATAGTATCATTAATCTTTGTCATGCCTCCACGTATCAATATCACTGTAACAAAGGTAAGGAAAAGTATTATCACTTGTTTTAATGTAAATGTATCTTTCACGATCGAATTAATTGTATTCGCTACTACAAACATTAGAGTCACATTAGCTAATAAAGAAATCCATTGTGTTAAAACCATTCCTGTAACCTGTTTTTGATTATCTTTAAATTCATGCAATAATCGTTTATGAAACATATTTTTATTTTCCTCTCTTTTTATATTGTACTACATGGCAAAAAGTCGCAATACAAAATGCGACGCCAACAAGCTTATCTTTTTGTTTTAATTTAACATTCTTCTATATCTTATACGGATCTGGTGATCGTCTTAATTCGAAATAGAAAATAATAAATGTGTCCAAGAGCAACGCCTATTATAAATAC
>NZ_CBDLAM010000217.1:0-2910 GCF_965301125.1 Anaerosporobacter sp.
GATGATAAAAATGCATATTTGGAATATCTATATTCTGAATTATCTAAAAGAGAAGAAATTGCAAAGAAGGAAATGTGTTTTACACCACACTATATTGTTTTTGTGTTTGATATGGAGAAGATAAAGAAACATCCTATTATGCAGTTTATAGAGGAAAAGAAAAGTTACGGTGTTACATTTGTATTTATAAGTCAGTATGAGGAAATGTTACCAGCCAATTGTAAAGAGATTATACGGATTCATACAAATCATGAGGGAAAAATTATTGATAGTGAGGATAAGAAGAATACACAAAAATTTACTTTCGATGTGGTTGATGATGAAGTTGCAGAAAAAATAGCACTTAAACTAAGTCCAGTCAAAGTTAACGAGGTTAGTTTAGAGGGAACGTTAACTAAGAACATTACATTGTATAAATTACTTAATATAAAGAGTGCATTTGATCTTGATTTAGCAAAACGTTGGCAGGCATCAGCTGTTTATAAATCGATGGCAGCACCTATTGGGGTACGTGCTGGTAATGAAATGCTATATTTGGATTTGAATGAAAAGTACCATGGTCCTCACGGATTGGTAGCTGGAACTACTGGATCAGGAAAAAGTGAGATTTTACAAACATACATATTATCAATGGCAACACTATTTCATCCTTATGAGGTGGGCTTTGTAATTATCGATTTCAAATGTGGTGGTATGGAAAATCAAATAAAAGAACAACCACATATAAATGGAGCGATTACAAATATAGATCGCCGTGATTTAGATCGTTCTTTACAATCCATTAAGGCGGAATTAATAAAACGGCAGGAACTATTTACGGAAGCAGGAGTTAACCATATTGATTTATATATTAAAAAATATAAGAATGGCGAATGCTCTAAACCATTACCTCATCTTATTTTGATTGTTGATGAGTTTGCGGAACTTAAAAGTGATCAACCGGAATTCATGAAAGAACTTATTAGTACTGCTCGTATCGGTCGAAGTCTAGGGGTACATCTAATACTAGCTACACAGAAACCTTCAGGAGTAGTTAATGACCAAATTTGGAGTAACTCTAAGTTTAAACTATGTTTGAAAGTACAAAACAAAAGTGATAGTAATGAAGTTTTGAAATCTCCCTTGGCAGCAGAGATTAAAGAACCAGGTCGTGCGTATTTACAAGTCGGTAATAACGAAATATTTGAATTATTTCAATCAGCATATAGTGGGGCCTATACTTCTAGCGAGGAAATCGGGAATGTTAAGCCATTCAGCATCTATACAGTTGAGCTAAATGGTAAACATACGAAAGTATTTGAGCAAAAGGTTGAAAAGGTAGACTCAGAAGGAGAAACACAATTACAGGCAATCGTAAATTATGTACATGATTATTGTGAAGAAAGAAACATAGAGAGATTACCTGGAATATGTCTTCCACCTTTACAAGATGTGATTCTATATAGTAATAGAACGAATGATCCCATTGACAATAAGGATATATGTACACCGATTGGTATGTATGATGATCCGCACCATCAGATTCAATCAGAATACATGTTAAACTTAACGCAAAACAATATATTTATAGTGGGGGCATCGCAATATGGGAAAACAAATCTGTTGCAAACCATTATCCGTGGAGTTACATCTTCTTATTCACCGAAAGATGTGAATATATACATCTTGGATTTTGCCTCATTAGTCTTAAGAAACTTTGGTAAGCTAAATCATGTAGGTGGAGTAATTGCACCAAATGAAGAGGAAAAATTAAAGAACTTCATGAAAATGATGAATACAGAGATGAATCAGCGTAAGGAATTACTTGCAAGAATGGGAATTAGTTCTTTTGCTGCATATCGAGAGGCAGGATATAGCGAAATACCACAGATTATAATTATATTGGACAATTTCATAGCCTTTCGAGAATTGGCTTCAAACTATGATGAAAATATGCTATACATCTGCAGGGAAGGTTTATCATTAGGTTTGTCTGTTATTGTTACAACTGCGCAGACTTCAGGAATTAGTTATAAGTATCTATCAAACTTTTCAAAGAAAATAACTTTCTATTGTAATGATTCAAGTACCTATGCTTCCATGTTTGATCGTTGTCGCATGCAACCAAGAGAACGGGCAGGAAGCGGTTTGTTAGAGATAAACAGAATGAATTATGAATTCCAAAGCTATCTATCATTCGAGGGCGAAAAAGAGATTGATAGAGTAGAAAAGATTTCTCAGTTTATCATTGATGTAAATCAACAATTTAAGAATCAAAAAGCTAAATTTCTCCCAGAGATTCCAACAATTCTAGACGTAGAATACTTGGAGGATAATTTCTCTCAAGAAGGCAAGGAGCCTTATGAGATTAATGTAGCGCTTGACTTTGATACAATCGATTCTTGGAGCCTAAAACTCCTAGGTATGGGAGTGTTCTGGATATTTGGTGGTAAACAAAGTGGTAAGAAGAATTTCCTTAGAATAATATATCGTTATTTACAGAACTATAGATCAGAATATCCATCAAGAGTATATATTATTGATAATATGAAGCGTAAGTTAGAAGAGTTTCAACAATATGATTTGACAGGAGATTATAGTATCGATGCTAGTTGTATAGAAGACTATTTGCAAAAAGCAAAGGAGATTATTGAACAACGTATGTATCTTATTAAGAACTCTGGGGTTGAAGCCCTCAAGAACGAATCCTATCAGCTATTTGTTATAGCTAACCCAGATGTTATTAATGTAATTAGCGAAAGTAAGGAAAATACTTCTTTATACAAAGAGATTATTAATAATGGGAAAGAATTGAAGGTGGGTATTATCTTTATGGATGTTTATAACGGCCCAATATCTTATTCTTCCCCAGAGAGGGTATAGATGTGAAAAGAAAGTCGAAATGCAATTGTATTTGCGATTATAGCCAAT
>NZ_CBDLAM010000217.1:2920-5643 GCF_965301125.1 Anaerosporobacter sp.
ACTGCTTACGAATAAGACTGATAGCAAAATAATATATAATAAAACTTAAAACCGCACTTGTGAGAGATTAATACAAAAAGGATAATAACAGAAATAAATAGTAAAAAATACCTAGTTGCTAATTAATGTTATAAAGTGTAAAATTAAGTAGTAATTTGAGTGTAAATTTTTAAATATCAGGAGGTTAAAATATGAGTAGTGGAAATACAACGATAATACAAATGACACCTAGTGAGCTTGAGTCTGCAGCTACATATCTTGAAGAAAGAAAAGATGCAATCATAAGTGAAATTACACTATTGGATACCAAACTTAATGAACTTGAAACAAATTGGAAAGGTGCTGCACAATCTCAATTTATGGATACATTTGATGTTGAAATCAAACCAGTCTTAACGGAAAAGCTCCCAGAAATTATTGAGGGTATTGAAGGTCAACTTAGAGGTTCTGCAAAAGCTCTTGAACAGGCTGATAAGGATATTGCTGATTTGTTGAAGATTCAAAAATAATAGGATCGTAAATTCTTTCTATTAAAGGGTAAGAACTTAACAAGATTAAAATGATGTAATTTAGTATTTATAAAAGGAAACTCTGCATATTGTCAGGGTTTTTCTTTTTATCATAGATGATAACAGGGATATTTAGGATAATACTAAGAAGTAAGGAGGAGAATTGTGACAGAAGAAACGTGGCGAGAGATACGCAACTATGGTATAAATACAGATGCTTTTTTAGAAGCAGTATGCAATAAGCAAAAATATGAAAAGATTATTGAGTATTTAGATAAAAAGATTCCTGTATGTGAAGATAAACTGTATGAAATACAGGAAACCAGCACAAAGTATAAAACGCAGTTTAATATCAATCATCGTAGTGCAACAGGTCATATAATGAGTAATTATAATTATTATCTTAATATATGGGAATTGGATAATAATAATTTGACTAATAAGATGGAGACTGCATTAGAAACGGCTAAGAAAAGAAAAGATGAAGCAAGTGTTAAGTGCGAGCATTGGCAAAACCAAGCGTCGAGAGAAGAGCAGGCATTAGAGAATGAATTATCAAATAGAAAAGAAGAGGAACGAAGAAAAGAAGAGGAACAAAGAAAGGCAGAAGAAGAGGCAAAGAAAGAAAAAGAGAAAGGGAGTAAGAAATGAGTGAAGAAACAAGTGAAAAAGTGGCTGATATGCTCAAGTGTGATGGTGAAAAGATGCAAGAAGTATTAGATAAGATGAAAAGTTTAGAAGAAATCTTATTGAATACATATAGTTTAGCTATTGCAGTGAAGGAAGAAATCGAATCGAAGACAAATTGGGATGGTGAAAGCCAATTGACCATGTGTGCATTCATGGATCTCTTAACCCAATATCACAAGGACTTTGTTATTGGAGAAGAAGTCCCGATACCAAGTGCGATTAAACATTTAGAAAAGTTACAGTCTAACTTAGATGTTTTCTATGAAAACTGGGAAGAGTATGAGGTTTTGAAAACGATATAATGAGGATAAGTAAAGAGGAATTGTTATTTATAAATGAAGTTACGAAAGGACCAAATCCATTTGGTGTATTCTTTAAGTATCCGTTAGAATCACAGATGGCAGAATATAAAGATCGAGTAATAAAGTCATTTCAAACGAAGAAGCTATTAGATAGGGATAATAAATTTACAAAAGAAGGAATCGCCATATTAATGCTATGGGAAGAGTATAGAAAATGCGAGAAGCATCTAATAATCAATAAAATGAAGTTAGCTGTATACCCAAACAGAAGAGTAATTGGTATAGCAGATAGAGAAAATGAATATGAATTAATCGCTGTAGATAGTGTTGTAATTCTTACTAGTCTATTAAAGGAATGTAATTATATGACAGAGAAAGAAAAAGAAGTTAGCTTTAGACAAGAGAAAATCACATTTGAACAGTGGCTAGAAGAGCTAGAAGATTATGATGGAGAGGTTATTGTCCTTGGGGAATATATTAATCAAAAAGTTAAGCAAGAAGAAGCATATTACTGGAAAGAAAATAAAGGATTTAAATATGATATGAGTAAAGGAAGTAAGAGAGAAATCAGCCCACGTAGTATGAGGTTACAATTAATGATGCATCTAGAACTAAAAAAGGAATGAGATAATGGATGAGAATATAGATAAAAAATTACTAGTAGGAGTAGAACTATTAGATTATATGTCTAAATTAACGGATATAGCAGGTGAGTTAGTATCTGCCGTTACAACAGCAGATGAAATCACTAATTTATTAATTAGTGAAGATTCTATATATGAGGGAAAGGCTAAGGAGCCAATGCAATATTTTGCAAGTAGTTTGAAAGCAAATATGGATCGATTATTATTGTTTTATGAAAAAGCATCTCAATATGTATATGTAACATATGAAACGATGTATCAAAGTGATGAGGCGTTAGTAGCATGGTTTAAAAAGGAGACGGAGTAGGGTGATAATTCAGTGTATAAGGAAGAAGTAAAACAGGTTATAGTGGAAGAATGGGAAGCAAAATATCTAAATCAAGAGCCAGATGATTATAATTATATTTTGACAAAGGAGAAGCAGGTATTTGATGAAATAGAAGAAGTTTTATCAGAAGGAGGAATGGAAGGATTAGGGAGTGATATCCTACAGAATACTATAGATAATGTTACGAAAGGAATTTCGATACTAAATTGGTATATAGGCTCTTTAGAATATCAATTTAATGACTTTGATG
>NZ_CBDLAM010000218.1:0-5617 GCF_965301125.1 Anaerosporobacter sp.
GAAGTGTAAAAAGTGTTAAAAGAAAATACTCTAAGAGAAAATGAAAAAAAATACCTTACATGTGAGAAGACGATAATATTTGTATTGTTAATGATGACTAGCGGGATGATGGGAGCGTACACCGTATGTTTAAGAGGAGAGGTATTCTGTAATGCACAAACAGCTAATTTTGTACTTATGGCTGTAGCCCTAGGAAATATGCAATGGATGAAGGGGCTGTATTATTTAATTCCAATGAGTGCCTATTTAGCAGGTGCTATTATATCCGAAATATTACCGGGACACGTTAAGAAGATTAACCTTTTACGATGGGATACCTATTTGATTGGTTTTGAAATGATCGTATTGTTTATCATAGGATTTATTCCCTTGAGTTTACCAGATCAAATTGCGCAGGTAATGATTAACTTTATTTGCTCCATGCAGTATAATACATTCCGCCAGGCTCAAGGTACACCAATGGCCACTACATTTTGTACGAATCATTTGAGACAAACAGGAGTCTGGTTGGTTAAATTCTGTAAAAAGAGAGATATTACATATTTACAAAGATGCAAGAAACATATCATCATGCTAGCGAGCTTCTTTTTTGGTGGGATTATATCCACAGTAGGGGGAAGATTTTTACAGGAAAAAGCCATATGGCTCGCACTTGTTCCGTTATTCATAAATTTTATTTTGCTTTCTTATGCTGATCTTACGAGTGAACATGATTTATTACAACAAGTTCCATCTGGACATTAAAAAGATTTATTTTCCATATTGACTCTCTCATTATGTTATACTATATAGTAAAAATGAGCTCAGAAAACACATATATGTGAGGTAAATAAAATGTTGAAAATAGGTGATTTTTCAAAATTGTCAAGGATAAGTATACGCATGTTGAGGCATTATGATGAAATAGGGCTTCTGGTACCGACGCACATAGATACGTTTACAAGCTATCGCTATTATAATGAAGAACAGCTTGCTGTAGCGTGTAGAATCACTGCATTAAAGGATATGGGTTTTAGTTTATCAACAATAAAAGAGATATTGAAAAATTATGATGATCCGAAAGCTTTATCTGACTTTTTAGTAGTAAAACAAGCAGAAATGCAGGAAGAAGCCGCTGAAATTAGGCAACGTTTACTTCTCCTTGAAACAGCTATCAAGAGGCTGAGAAAGGATGATATGGCTATGAATTATAATGTTGTATTAAAGACAATTCCACAAAGGTATGTTGCGAGTGTTAGACAGATAATACCGTCATATAATAAGGAAGGAGTATTATGGAAGATTTTGAATGAGGAAACTGCATCTCAGAAATTGATTCCTGATGATAACTGCTATAGTTTGGCTATGTTCCATGATGAAGATTACAAAGATAGTGATGTAGATGTTGAAATACAGGTAGCTGTTAAAGGTGAGTATGAAAATACGGAACACGTCATTTTCAAAACAGTACCCGAAGTAAAGATAGCTTCCGCAACCTATAAGGGAAGTTATGAACAGATTACTGCAGTAAATCATGCAGTAGCCAACTGGGTTAGAGATAATGGATATGAATTCAACGGAGCTATGTTTTGTATCTATCATGTAAGTCCAGCCCAAACGCAAAATCCTGATGAGCTAGTTACTGAAGTTTGTTTCCCAATCAAATAGAATGTAGTATGGTTTTTGTTACTTTATAATTGAAACTTATTATTCGGATAGCTTCCAATAGGAACATTAATTAGTATAAACATCTCATTTGAATATTTATCAATAGAAAAGTAAAAAATAGATAAAAAACAAGAAGGAGAAGTTTATATGTGTACAGCACTAAGTATAGAATCAGCAGAAGGAAAAGTGTTTTTTGGCCGAAATATGGATTTAGCATATAATTTTAATCAACGTGTCATAATTATACCACCAAATTATCAGTACCAAGACAAGGTTACTGGCAATATTGTTACGAATCATCAAGCAATAATCGGTATGGGAACGGTTATTGATAACCATGCAACATTTGCAGATGCGATGAATAAGGAAGGTTTGGCTTGTGCAGGATTAAACTTTGAAGGATATGCTTATTTTGAAAAGGAAAGTGTGAAAGGTAAATTAAATATTGCCCCTTATGATTTCATTCCATGGGCATTGTCTAACTATACAACAGTGAATGAGGTGAAAGAAGCAATTAAGGAAATAGAGTTGGTAGATGTACCAATTAATAGTAAGACACCAGTGCCTACCCTACACTGGATGTTAACTGACAAAAGCGGAGAATCCATTGTTGTTGAAAAGACTGTTGAAGGCATAAAAGTACATGATAATCCGGTAGGGGTAATGACCAATAACCCAACGTTTGATTGGCATCTAACAAATTTGAATGAGTATCTATATCTTTCTCCTGTACATCACAAAAAGAGTGTATGGAGTAACAAAGAGCTACACTCCTTAGGCATTGGTAGTGGAACACTTGGAATACCTGGAGATTTTGCATCCGTTTCTAGATTTGTAAGAATCGCCTACATTAGAGCCAATACTCCTCTTATCAAAAGTGATGACGAAGCAGTATCACAATTTTTTAACATGCTTGATTATGTGAAAATGGTGAGAGGTGGCGCTACGACTGCAGACGGAATTGAGGATTTTACTATATATTCCTCATGTATGGATTTGAATAGAGGTATCTATTTTTACAGATGTTATGATAATAGTAGAATAAATGTAGTTGATATAAGGAAAGAAAGTTTTGAAGGTACAGATGTTATTTCATTTCCGTATTTGGCAGAGCATGACTTTAATTATCAAAATTAAATAACTAAATTATAAGGGGAAGAGTCTATGCTATATAGGAACTATTATATAGCATAGGCTCTTTTATTACATTCAGCTGCTGGCTACTCATCATCGGAAATTACTTCGCATTCAACGATTACAGTAGACGTTTCAAATGTGCATATTAGACAGCAATCCAAACATCTTTCCAAAATTAAATGATAAAAGTCGGATGCGATAACTACATTGTAGGTAATGTCTAAAGTCTAAAAGAGAACTGATTAGTTGGTGATAATGTTGAAAATAGTAAGTATATAGATTATAATGTAAGATAGTAATTAATTGTAATAAGAATAAATATTTCAAAGTTGAAAGAGAAAGGAGATTAGTGATGCGATGAGTATTAGATACATCATATGACGATTATATGAAAAAGTATATTATTATTTTATTTATGGCTATCATATGTTTAATGGCATGCGCTAAAAATAAGTCAGATACCAACATAAATAATTCCTTTTTTTATAAGGATCATCCGCAAATAACTGAAGATAAAATAATAAAACAAGTAAATGAATATTTGGTAACGAAGTATAAAATGATTAACTTTAGTCTTAATGAAGAGGAAGAATTTCTGTTTCCTAATTCTGTAATATACTATGATGTGTATTATATCGGTAAAAGTGTTAAGTATTCTTCTGATGAATATTTATTAGTTAAGCTTAATCTGAAAGATGAGATACTTTCTAATGAATCTGAAGAACGTTATCATACATTTAAAATTTGTGATAATGGTGAAATCGAATTTAAGTACATAGATGATCCGAATAATGTAAATCTATATGACGCTGTTATAAGTGACACTTCGTTAGAGCGTATAGCTAGTGGTGAAAGTAGTATTGGCAATCCATATCATCTGGAATTTGAAGATTTTGACCAGAAAGATGATATATTAAAGGAAATTAAAGAAGTAATAAGAAATCGATATTTTATGCAGAACGATGATCCAGTATATCAACCGCTTTTTTATGATGAGGCAAAGGCATCGGAAGTCTATGTTCTTGATTTTGATGAAGGCTGTGTGAAATATAATGAATTTACTATGCTTGTTTATACGGATGATGGAAATGTATATAATGGTGTTTTATATTATAGCGTTCCTGATCAGAAATTTTATTGTGCGGAAGCTGCGACAAGTTCCATAAAAAAATATAATGTTAAAGAATTAAATAATGCAGAGAGCGGAAATCTAAAGTATATTTCAGATTATTTTGAAAGAGTTAAAAAGTACTCAATTTGTGTAATAAAGGAATAAAGCGCAATTTGAAAGAACGGATCAGTTGGAGTTGCCTTAAGGAATCAATTCCTCTGAACTAATTCCTCATAGACCTGATGTAAATTTTTTCGTGCTTTAGACACACTGCTTACAGTAGTAATACTGGTGTTTTTCCTAAATAGATATAAGTAATGAGCAACAGGAAGGTTCTCTATAATAGGAATCCTTCCTGTTGCTCATTATATGTAGTTAAAATTATTACAAAAATACGTATGCAAGTTATTATTCATTAATAATCTCGTCAAGAACTTGGAGAAGTTCTTCTCCATTAGATAGTTCATCATTAACAGAAAGATCTACATCTTCTTGAAAATTTGGATCTAGTGCAGTATAGGATTGATTATCATCTATAAATGCACCTTGATAACCACCCATAATATAATATGAATTTTCTATATAACTTGGTTTTAGAGTAAGTAGATAGGATTCTCCTAAGGTTAAGTGATCAGATACTAATTGCATAATTTCAATCGTATCCTCAGAAGCTCCCTCTAAACGCTCATCAATTCGAAAAGTGACTGATACTGCAAGTTCATTTTTTTGTGTTACATTTTCAACAGTTCCCTTTACGATAAGATCAGCATTAGCAATAAGTTCATCAAAATTGTCATAACTATCAGCATAAGAAGCAGAAACTTGGAGCTGAGTACCTTCTTCTTGATTGGTAGTTAATGAGCTAATATCAATACCAGTATCAGGTGTTTGCTTCGTATCATTGTGTTGGCTATTATTTAAGAAGAAATAACCAGCAACACAACAAATACATAGGCATGAAAAAGTTACGATTTTTTTTGTTTTTTTCATAATGACCTCCTAGTATACCTGCGATAAATGTTTTTTTTCGTTACTTGATGGTGAAGCTGAACTTAGATCTTTTGCGTCAGCAGGCATAACATTTCCACTGTTATAATGGCCATCATATCCCATAGCATGGCCGATTTCATGTACTGCTATTTGCTTCCATTTACTTGATGAAAAGCTACTAAAGGCACTACGATTAATTAGGAATGTCTTTACAGTACCACTTATTTTACAAATTTGTTTTGTACTTCCATTATAGTAGCCAGTGTAGACAGAGACAATTGGGGTGGTAGTTAAACCAGTTAAATTAGGAGCTAAATATAAACTATTAGCTTCTGCTTCAGTTATTCCACCTATGACTAGGTCAGCAGAGGATTGTGAACTATTTTTTTTGGATAAATTAGTGGAACTATTCCAATTATCAAATCCTGTTGTGACATAATTCTTTATGTTACTAACTGATAGATTGGCATTAGTTGTGACATTGGATCCAACATAAGTATTTAAGGTACTAATATCCCAGAATGCAATTGAATTAGAATCACTATACCAATAGCTAAGTTCAAATCCGCTGACTGCTTTGGCTTTACCAACGGGAAGTACCGATAGTAGAGTAATCATTAATAAAAAAGAAATGGTTTTTTTGTATTTCATAGTTTCCCTCCTATTATTTAAAAATGCCTTAATTGTAAAATGAAACGCAACCCATTCATCTACAATTAAGAGTTATTTTAT
>NZ_CBDLAM010000219.1:0-5140 GCF_965301125.1 Anaerosporobacter sp.
GTAACCCATTTCACATCTTTTTCAATGCGGTATCTTCTTATGTAATCCGAATCTAGACTTAATTTATAATAATAATTCGTCGCTGTTTCTGGTGATTCTTCATACTTCTCCCAAAATGTATGTATCACTTCGGAAGGTCTTGGCATCAATTTGCTCATTATCTTTGTATCAAATAAATCACGATAAACAATGCTATCTTCCTTAATTATTCCATGGTCAACCACATAATCAAGCATTTCATTTAAAGTTTCTTCCAAAGAGAATGTTTCATTATATGTACCATCTTCATCTTCTAACTCGCTAAGTTCGAATAATTCCAACAGGGTATTTATTGTAAATACCCTGTCTTCTTCTTTAATTAATTCATTATCCAAAGCATACTTAACAAGCTTTTGAATATTGTTAGAAATCATCTATTTACCTCCAAAACCATTTGGATGTGTGCTATGCCATTTCCAAGCAGATGCTATAATTTCTTCTAAGTCAGCATGTTCTGGTTTCCAGCCAAGTACGGTTCTAGCTTTATCACTTGAAGCGATTAATTGTGCTGGATCTCCTGCTCTTCTAGGAGAAACAACAGCTTTGATTTCATGACCAGTTACTTTTCTAGCTGTATCAATAACTTCTTTAACTGTAAAACCTACACCATTACCAAGATTGAAGATATTGCTTTCTCCTCCTTCAGCAAGGTATTTCACGGCAAGAATATGCGCCTGTGCTAAATCTGTTACATGAATGTAATCTCTTACACATGTACCATCTTTCGTATCATAATCTTCACCAAAAATTGATATGGCTTCTCTTTGTCCATTTGGAACTTGTAATATTAATGGTATAAGATGACTTTCTGGATTATGAGCTTCACCAATCGTTCCACTTTCATGAGCGCCACATGCGTTGAAGTAACGTAATGATACATAACGAAGGTTATGTGCTAAAGAAGTCCATTTGAACATCTTCTCCATAGATAATTTCGTTTCACCATAAGTATTCGTTGGTTCTGTTTTGTCCGTTTCAAGAATTGGCACTCTCTCTGGTTCTCCATAAGTTGCTGCTGTAGAAGAGAATACAATCTTATCAATACCGTGAGCAACCATAGCCTCTAGTAAAACTTTCGTTCCACATAAGTTATTATCATAATACTTAAGCGGATTTTCCATACTTTCTCCCACTAAAGAGTTTGCAGCGAAATGAATTACCGCATCTATTTTTTCTTTCGCAAAAACACTGTCTAAAAATGCACGATCTCTAATATCTCCTTTGTAGAAACGAGCCTTTTCATGAACTGCCTCAATATGTCCTGTCTCTAAATTATCAATAATAACAACATCTTCACCTTTATCAATTAACTCATAAACTGTGTGTGATCCAATGTAACCTGCTCCACCTAAAACTAAAATTGTCATATTGTTACTCCTTTCTTAGTAGACCTACTCTTATATTATACACGGTCCATTTCCAATTTCAACCACATAAAAATCTGCTTTATAACCTATCTTTCGTAGATATGCTTCTCCAACATTCTTAGCGAATGCATCGATTGCCTCTTCTTTTACAATACTAACCGTACAGCCACCAAAACCAGCACCTGTCATTCTTGAACCGATAACTCCATCTTGTGCTATAGAAGTCTCTACTAAGGTATCTAATTCAATCCCTGTTACTTCATAATCATCACGAAGTGATACATGAGATTCATTCATTAATTTACCAAAAGTAATAATATCATTTTCCTTTAATGCTTTTACTGCTTTTATTGTTCTTTGATTTTCGTATACTGCATGTTTCGCACGCTTTCTTCTAACTTCATCTTGAATTGCATCTTTGTATTGTTCAAATTGCTCTTCTGTAAGATCACCTAACGTATTAATAGATACAACTTTCTTTAATTCCTCCAGTGCTGTTTCACATTCTGTTCTTCTTTCGTTATATTTAGAATCGCCTAATCCGCGTTTCTTATTACTACAAATAATCACAATCTTTGCACCATCTAGCTGTATTGGTGCATATTCATAATTAAGATTACTTGTGTCAAGGAATATCGCATGATCTTTCTTTCCCATAGCGATTGCGAACTGATCCATTATACCACAATTTACACCAATGAACTCATTCTCTGCATACTGACTGATTAATGCAATATCTATTAAAGATGTATTAAAGCCAAATGTTTGATCTAATATGTATCCAGTTACAACCTCAATAGATGCTGAAGAAGATAAACCTGAACTATTCGGTATATTCCCATAATACAAGATATCCATACCTGAATCAATCTTCATACCTTTCTCAGCAAATGCCCAAACAACTCCTTTCGGATAATTGGCCCAATCGTCTTCTTTCGCGTAGGTTAAATCGTCTAAAGAAATTGTGATGATTCCTAGTTCATCAAAATTAACAGAATATAAACATAAGTTACGACTAGAATTCTTTCTAGCAATTGCATAAGTTCCAATTGTTAAAGCACACGGAAATACATGACCTCCATTATAGTCTGTATGTTCTCCAATAAGATTTACTCTTCCCGGAGCAAAGTATGAAGTAATCTCTCCTCCAGGTCCAAAAACTTCAATAAACTTTGCTAATAATTCTTCCTTAATTTTTTGCACAGCTTATCTCCTTTCGCTTTTATCTTAATACTTTAATACATTTTTTTTGTTTTATAACATATTTTTTGTTCTTAATCGTATTTTACATCAATTAAAACTTGATGTAAATACATTTCTTTTATTTATTTATAGATTTTCATAACGATATCTTGTTCATAATCACCAAAACCGTTTCCGAACAAATTCATTCCACCTTTATGAATCGCATTTTCTTTCACACCGATTCGAACAGATATATACTCCCGTTCAGATAACGCATACTCTTTAATGGTTTTTCTAGTATATTTTTCATCATCTAGATATATCCCATCTGTAGTAATTGCCCATGTTTTCAACATACCATATTGACTATTCTTATCTGGCCACCAGTCTGGATTTAATCTTCCTCTTCGTCCACCAAAATCGCTTGGGCACTCCCACGTAGCTACTTCTATACCATTTATCCATAATGTTATATCAGAAGGATAATCAATGTTATAATCATGATCTTCTGAGCACAATTCCGCTGAGATTTCAATTCTACTTGGCTCTATGGATTTAATACTATTGTTGGGAAATCTATATTCTACATAACCATCACCAAGCCATAATAATTTGGCTTGCACTCGCTCTGGATTATAGAAACATCTGGGTTCATCTTCATCATCAATTGGCCCTTTCAGACTAACAATCCCACATGTTGGTGATACTTTATAATCAACATAATTACCAATAGGCATATGAATCGTCTCAATCTGTTGATGGCTAATTTGCTTTGTCTGTAGACTTACTCCAATACGTTCTACCTGCAACGTACATAATTTCATTGATCCACGAATTCCAGGTAACAAAGTAGTGTGAATGAGTCCAGCCTCTTCTAATACACGAATGTGAGCTGCTGCCGATGACGGCGCTAATTCAAGCTTTTCTGCAATTTCATTGATATTATATTCCTGTCGGTATAATAACTTAATAATATCTATACGTACTTCTGATGACAAAGCCTTTCCGACTATAGCTAATTTATTATCATCAAGATTTAAATCTATAGAATTTAGCATAATGCCAACATACTCCTTTATGACAGAATTTTTGTTATAATCAGTATATCATAGATGGCACACATCTACAATAGTACTCTTTTCTTCACCTTTTCTTTGAATACTTATATTTCCTGTGATATAATGAAACTGACAACTATTTATATTTATCTCACACGCGATAAATCTCTGAATAGTAAGCCTATATACTTAAAGCAAAGGAGGATGAATATGGATATTACAGCACTTTCAACTGGTTTAAGTCAATCCAACCTCATGACACAGGTTAGCGCATCTGTCTTAAAAATGTCTATGGAGACAGTTGAGCAATCTATGGATAACATGGTAAAGTTAATGGAAACTTCCGTTAATCCTAACCTTGGTAGTACAATCGATATTTCTATCTAGGGTATAGCTGTTGCAAAATCAAGTAGCAAAGTTATGTTATATTTTGCAACAGCTACTCATTATTTCGTATATTTATCTAACCAATTAAGGATATCCTTATAAACCATTTGTCTATCTGTCTCATTCAAAATCTCATGACGATCATTCTCATACAAACGAATTGATATATCTTTGATACCTGCTTTTTTATAGACATTATAAACATGTTCAACACCTTTACCATAATCACCAACAGGATCCTCTTTACCAGCTACTATGAATAAAGGAAGATTTTTCGGTATCTTATTGATATTGGAAGATTTCTGAATGAATCCAAGTGCCTCTAAAATCATTTGATATCCATTCAATGTAAACTTAAAGGAACAAGCAGGTTCATTGCAATACCATTTGCAAATCTCCTCATCTTTTGTTAGCCATTCTTTACCATCAGGATTATCACTAAAACGTTTATTATAAGTTCCAAACATTAATTTTTCGATAAACTTACTACGATGCTTGTCTCCGAATATGACTTGCCATATATGGATGAGTAATTTACCGCCGGTTATCATAATCTTAGGTTTACTACCAGTTCCCATAATAATTGCAGCATCTAATTCTTTTCCATAGGTCATAAGATAACGCCTTGCAACAAAGGATCCCATGCTATGACCTAATAAAATAAGCTTTGTATTAGGAAATTCTTCTTTGATTCTACAACTTACTTGATAAACATCATCCACAACGGTTTGACTTGCTTGCTTCTTAACAAAATATCCCCACTCATCTTGACTATTAACCGTATTACCATGGCCGAGATGATCATGCCCAACAACTACATATCCGTTCTGAACAAGATATCTCGCAAATTCATCATAACGGTCAATAAATTCAATCATTCCATGGGATATTTGAAGTACAGCTTTCACCTTTTCACTACTCTTTGGTTTCCACATGGTAACATTCAATTTATGGATCCCATCTTTAGAGAGAATCTTAAAATTTTGTTTTTCAACTGTTAACAAATCAGTTTCCACCTTTCTTCTTTTGTAATAACATAACTGTCTATTACTTATACTCATCTTGCATTTACAGCTTATGAATATATTACTTACAATTATACAA
>NZ_CBDLAM010000219.1:5150-5516 GCF_965301125.1 Anaerosporobacter sp.
TTTTTGTAGCTAAATGCCCTATGTGAACATATGTATGTTCACATAGGGCATTCAGTCTATAAAAGTTGTTCTTTTTTCTGGTGTGTGAAAGCATTTAGTTTTAAGTCATTTATATTCAATTCTTTGATTGTAATGCATCATAACCTGTTTCTTTCGTTCTGATCTTAATAGCATTACGTATTTCATAACTGAAGATTTTACCATCTCCAACTTCTCCTGTGTACGCTGCCTCTTGTATTGCTTTAATCGTCTTTGCTTCCCATTCTTCTGAGGAAACAACGATTTCAAATTTAATCTTAGGTTGCATAACGATATCAAGTTCCGTACCTCTTACATAGTGTTTGTAACCACGTTGTGCTCCACACC
>NZ_CBDLAM010000220.1:0-5506 GCF_965301125.1 Anaerosporobacter sp.
ATGATAAAAAACTATTTATATTCAGATTATATATGGATTGCATTAGAAATATATTTAAAATGTATAAAAATATAAAACATACATACAATAAATGGTAAATAAAAAGTTAATTTGCATTATAAAATTAGATTAAAAGATATACTATTGTGCAATAAAGCTAATAAAAATCTTGCGTAATGAAATGCACAGTGATAATATATAATTGATAAAAAAATATCAAAGACATTAGAAAGGGGCTTACCATGTTAACGCAAGACGAAATGAAAAGGATTGATGCAATCATGTTGTCACATGACTACAACCAAACATCGGTGATTGCAATATTACAGGAAGTACAGAAAGAATATCGTTACTTACCTGAAGATGCATTATGTTACATAGCAAAGGGGTTAAGCTTAAGTGAAGCTAAGGTATATGGAGTGGCAACATTTTATGAGAATTTCTCGTTGGAGCCAAAAGGTAAGTATGTAATAAAATGTTGTGATGGAACGGCATGTCATGTGCGTGGCTCAATACCAATACTTGAGGAGTTTCGTAAGCAACTAGGAGTAACAGAGAAAAATCCTACTACAGAAGATATGCTTTTCACAGTTGAGACAGTATCTTGTCTTGGAGCTTGTGGACTAGCACCAGTATGTACCGTTAATGATGCAGTGCATGCGGCAATGACACCAAAGAAGGCAGCGCAGTTAATTGCTCAGTTAAAGGAGGAAGCCGCAAATGAGAATTAATACGAGAGAAGAGTTAGAAACAAAACGTAGTAAATTCAAACAAGCACTTAGCACACAGTACAAACAGATTCTAATCTGTGCTGGTACTGGTTGCGTGGCTGGTGGTTCTTTGGTAATATATGAAAAACTTAAGGAGTTAATTGAGGAAAAAGGTTTAAAATGTTCAGTAACTTTAGAAGAGGAGCCACATGATTCTTCTGTTGGTCTTAAGAAAAGTGGTTGTCACGGATTTTGTGAGATGGGACCATTACTTCGTATTGATCCTATGGGTTGGCTTTACATTAAAGTAAAAGTAGAAGATTGTGAAGAAATCTTAGAAAAGAGCATCCTAGGTGATGAAGTGGTTGACCGTCTCGTTTATAAAGATAATGAAGGTAATGCATATCAAAAACAAGAAGAAATTCCATTCTATCGTCAACAAACACGTGTTGCGCTTGAACACTGTGGTCAAATCAACGCAGAATCCATTACAGAATATATTGCAGCAGGTGGATACTCTGCTTTAGCTAAGGCATTATTCGACATGACTTCAGAAGAGATTGTTAATGAAATCACAGAGTCTAGCTTACGTGGACGTGGGGGCGGTGGTTTCCCAACAGGTAGAAAGTGGTCACAAGTATTGCGCCAAGAAGAAACAACTAAATATGTTGTCTGTAATGGTGATGAAGGTGATCCAGGTGCGTTCATGGATCGTAGTATGATGGAAGGTGATCCTCATCGTGTTATTGAAGGTATGATTATCGCAGGTATCGCAACGAAAGCGACGCATGGTTATATCTATGTACGTGCGGAATATCCTTTAGCAGTTTCTCGTTTACAGAATGCAATTAATCAGGCGCAGGAATATGGTTTACTAGGAGAGAATATATTAAATTCAGGATTTGATTTTGATCTTAGGATAAGCCAAGGTGCTGGTGCGTTCGTATGTGGGGAAGGTAGTGCGTTAACAGCTTCTATTGAAGGTAATCGTGGTATGCCTAGAGTAAAGCCACCACGTACAGTTGAAAAAGGTTTATTCGAAAAACCAACCGTATTAAATAATGTTGAAACATTTTGTAATGTACCACCAATTATCAATAAAGGCGCTAAATGGTATCAAACAATGGGACCAGAGAATAATCATGGTACAAAAGCATTTGCATTAACTGGTAACGTTCAAAACACGGGTCTAATTGAAGTGCCAATGGGAACAACATTACGTGAAGTTATCTTTGACGTTGGCGGCGGTGTTAAAGGAGGAGAATTCAAAGCAGTACAAATCGGTGGCCCTTCTGGCGGATGTCTATGTATTAGCCCAACAGAAAACCATCTGGATTTACAGATGGATTTTGACTCTTTGAAAAAAGTTGGTGCCATGATTGGTAGTGGTGGTCTTGTTGTAATGAACGACAAGAGTTGTATGGTTGAAGTGGCAAGATTCTTCATGAACTTCACACAGAATGAGTCTTGCGGTAAATGTGTACCTTGTAGAGAGGGTACCAAACGTATGCTTGAATTGTTAACGGATATTGTTGAAGGTAGAGGTACTCTTGAACATATTGATATGCTAGAAGAATTGGCACAGACAATCTCTGCGACTGCACTTTGTGGACTTGGAAAGACAGCAGCATTCCCAGTTGTCAGTACATTAAAGTACTTTAAAGATGAGTATATTGCCCATGTAGTTGATAAAAAATGTCCTGCAGGACAATGTAAGGCATTAGTTTCTCTTCAGATTGATCCTGACCTTTGTAAGGGCTGTAGTAAATGTGCTAGATTGTGTCCAGTTGGCGCAATATCTGGTGAAATAAAGAGCCCATACAAGATTGACCAAACAATATGTATTAAGTGTGGTGCTTGTAAAGATGCTTGTAATTTCCATGCAGTCATAGAAGTGTAGGGAGCGAAAGGAGAGAATACAATGTCAAAGTATATGATTATAGATGGCAACAGAGTGGAATTTGACGATGAGAAAAATATCCTATCTTTAGTTCGTAAGGCTGGAATAGACTTACCTACCTTCTGTTACTATTCAGATTTATCTATTTATGGGGCATGTAGGATGTGTGTTGTGGAGGATGAGTGGGGCAGTATCATTGCTTCTTGTTCAACACCTCCAAGAGATAAGATGGTAGTCAAAACGAATACCCCAAAGTTACATCAACATAGAAAGATGATATTAGAGTTACTATTAGCTGCTCACTGTAGAGATTGTACGGTTTGTGAGAAGAATGGTAAATGTAGATTACAAGAACTTGCACATCGTTTTGGTATTAAGGATATTCGTTTTAAGAATACAGCGGAAGAAGCACCACTAGATACTTCTTCAAAAGCAATTATAAGAGATCCAGGAAAATGTATCTTATGTGGTGATTGTGTAAGAATGTGTAATGAAGTTCAGAATGTTGGAGCAATTGATTTCGCTCATCGTGGCGCTAAGATGGTCGTAACACCAGCATTCGGAAAAGATTTAGCAGATACAAACTGCGTAAATTGTGGACAATGCGCTGCTGTCTGTCCAACTGGAGCAATTATTGTTAAGAGTAACTTAAAAGAGGTATGGAAAGCATTATATGATGATTCGAAACGAGTTGTTGTACAAGTAGCTCCAGCTGTTCGTGTAGCACTTGGGGAAGAATTCGGTCTTGCAGCAGGTGAGAATGTAATGGGTAAAACAGTAGCTGCCTTACGTAGACTCGGGTTTGATGAAATCTACGATACATCTGTAAGCGCTGACTTAACCGTTATGGAGGAGTCAAAAGAATTTGTTAAGAAGTTAGAATCAGGTGATAATACATATCCACTATTTACATCTTGCTGTCCTGCATGGGTAAGTTATGCACAGACAAAACACCCAGAACTTACAAAGTATGTTTCATCTTGTAAGTCACCTATGGAGATGTTTGGAACTTTAATTAAAGAACATTTTAAATCTAGAGATATAATGGAAGATAAAACAACAATTTCTGTGGCTGTAATGCCATGTACAGCTAAGAAAGCAGAAGCGGCAAGAGAAGAATTCATACATGATGATATAGCAGATGTAGATTATGTAATTACTACAACTGAGCTTGCAAAGATGATTAAAGAAATCGGTATCCAATTCAATGAATTAGAACCTGAAGCAACCGATATGCCATTTTCACTATATTCAGGAGCCGGAGTTATCTTCGGTGTTACTGGTGGTGTAACAGAGGCTGTAATTCGTCGTGTTGTAGAAGATAAGAGTCAACAGGTTCTAAGAGATATTGAGTTTCTTGGTGTTCGTGGTTTGGAAGGCGTTAAAGTATGTGAATTACCAATGGGTGAAACTACACTTAAGATTGGTATCGTTAGTGGACTTGGTAATGCTGAGAATTTAATTCAGAAGATAGAAAGTGGTGAGGAACATTTCGACTTTGTTGAGGTAATGGCCTGTCCAGGTGGCTGTATTAGTGGTGCTGGCCAACCATTCTCCCATCAACCTGATAAACTAAAACGTGCAAAGGGAATCTATAAAGCAGATAAAGTCTCACAAATCAAGAGAAGTGAAGAAAATCCGCTTATGATGGCTTTGTATGATGGAATGTTAAAACATCATACACATGAATTGTTACATGTGGAGTATCGAAACGATAACAAGTAGGCTGGTTACAACAGTTGAGGAGGCTATTGCTTATGTTAATTAGTGTTTGTATTGGGAGTGCATGTCATTTGAAAGGTTCTTACGATGTAATTGATAAGTTACAAGAATTAGTAGAAGATAATAATCTTGGAGATCAAGTGGAACTGAAAGCTGTATTTTGTCTTGGCAATTGTCAGAATGGGGTGTCTGTAAAGATTGACGATGAAGAGAAAGTATACAGTGTAAGTAAGAAAACAGTTAGCACGTTCTTTGAAGATGTAATTAAAACAAAATTAACAGCTTAGTGGAGTCCTAAAGTAAGAGGTTGTAGCAAAATACATATATTATTTTGCTATAACCTCTTTTTTACGACAATCTCTTTTGCGAAGTAAGAAATGTCGTTGAGCTGTTATTTTATATGGAAATGTGGTAAAATTGAACAGTAAAAATATGAAAAATGATATTTACATGGTAGACAGATTTAGAAGTTATAACATAAAAAAAGGGGGAACATTGATGTTTCAAGATATTGAATGGATATTTTTTGATGTTGGATCAACATTACTTGATGAACATAAGGCATATGAACATCGTATACAAGATATGATGGTTGGAAATGAAGATATTACATATCAACAGATTTATGATAAAATGATTGAACTTTATAAAGAGAATAAGAAAGGTGATATAGAAGTAGCAAAACAACTTGGAGTAACACTTACTAAGTGGCATTCTGAAGATGAGCAACTATATCCAGAAACTTTAAGTTGTCTTGAATACTTAAGTAAAAAATATAAAATCGGAATTATTGCAAATCAACCATTGGGGACAAAAGAAAGATTAAAAAAGCATAGAATATTAGAATATATTGATTTGGTTATCGCTTCTGCAGAAGAAGGGGTCTCAAAGCCAGATTTAAGAATATTCAATATTGCCTTGGAACGAGCTAATTGTTTACCTGAACATTCCATCATGGTTGGAGACAGAATAGATAATGATCTTGTGCCAGCTAAAACATTGGGAATGTATACAATTTGGATACAGCAGGGTTTTGGTGGATATTGGACAATTCGTGATAAAAGGGAAGAAGCTGACTTGGTAGTAAAGAATTTGAGTGAGATATGTGAGTATTTATAAATTCAATTAAAGCTTTGATTATAGGAGAATTGTTATGAACTTACCACTACTACCG
>NZ_CBDLAM010000221.1:0-5504 GCF_965301125.1 Anaerosporobacter sp.
ATACCGAAGTTGTCAACAACTTCGTTTATTCTAATCAAATCCAAAAAAATCACCGCCTTACAGCTATTATACAAGTTGACGTTGGGTCAATGTCAATAGTATATTTCTTAATATTGTAAAAAATATCAGGAGTTTGACTATACCTGTTCACAATGGCTTCTAGCGATGCTTCTGTAGGTACAGAAGAGTTAGCCCATATGGAGGTTGTTAGTGCAATATTATATCAACTAACGAGAAGTCTAGAAGAGGATGATTCTGATGAGATACTAAGTAAGATGGATTTGTGTGTTCCTGAGTTTGAATTCCCTAGTTACAAATCGAAGGATAACGTTCTTATGTTTCTTCATGAAGATATGGTAGCCGAGCATAAAGCACAATCACTATATGACACAATCTTAACCAATGTGCATGATAGCGACGTAAGTGATCCAATTCGGTTCTTACGAGTAAGAGAGATTGTGCATTATCAAAGACTAGGGGAAGCTATTCAGATTGTCCAGGGAATGAGAGAGAGCGAGAATTAAGAAGGTTTAAGCAATTTGGTTAAAAGATATAGTTCACTGAGAGGGTAATCTCTTTAATAGGGGATTACCTTCTTTTGAAGAAACAACTGGAATGTTATAAGCGGAGCAAATGGGCCGTTCGAAGTTACAGACAAATTGTTGAAACTAGATGAAATTCCAGAAGTAAATGAAATGCCTGAAAGAAAAGAAATGCACCGAGTTATGGGGGATAGTAGAATTTACGGAATTGACAATAGAAAAAATAAGGATTAGTATAACTTAATAAGTACAGGAGTACTAATGAAAAGTGTTTTTGAGATTGCTCATAATAGCTATTCTTGTGTGCAATAATAAAACAACGCAGAAAGGAAATAAAGAAATACAATGACTACAAATCAATATAAAATACCATATGAACAGATTAGTGCAAAAGATGCAAAGGAGATTATGGATAATCAAGAAGGATATGCAATTCTTGATGTAAGAACCAAAGCAGAATATGAAGCAAGTCATATAGAAGATGCTATATTAATACCACATGAAGAAATTAATGAAGAAGTAACGGATATTTTACCTGATAAAAATCAGCAGTTACTCGTATATTGTCGTAGTGGAGTACGTAGTAAAATTGCTGCTTTACAGCTTGCTAGGTTAGGTTATACGAACATAAAGGAGTTCGGTGGAATTATAGAATGGCCATATGATGTAGTGAGAGAATTTGAATAAGGATTAACTCAAAAAACAACTTTTTGTAGGTATGTGCCATCTGTGAATTATGTTCACAAGATGGCAATTAGCTTAGAAAGTTGTTTTTTAGGATTACAGGAAATCATTGCTTTTTAGTAGGATAAAATTTCCTTGTGTTATATCCTTTTTCCGCGTGTTACGAACCCTCATAAGGGCAAAAATAAGGGAAGCCAAAAAATTTATTGCGGCATTCGTTTTGAAATTGCCTGCTGTATATATCAATTACAAAAAATACAAATGGGTTAAAGACCTAACTATTAAGGAGGAAACTTAAAATGGCTATGAAAGACAAATTACATACAGGAGAACTTTACTTACCCGGCGATGAAGAAATTATGTGTGATCAGTTGAAACGACTTGACCGCTTGTATGATTTCAATAAGACTCGCCCTACTGAAATGGATAAGAGGCAGGCACTTATGAAAGAGATGTTTGCTGAAATAGGTGAAAACTGCTATATTGAGCCACCTTTTTATTCCAATATGGGTGCAGGTCATATTCACTTCGGAAAGAATATTTATTGCAATTTCGGTGTTACAATGGTTGATGATACACACATTTATGTGGGCGACTATACGATGTTCGGACCGAATGTAACCGTAGCAACTGCAGGACACCCGATATTACCTGAACTTCGTCAGCAGGGTTATCAATACAATGCTTCCGTTCACATCGGTAAAAACTGTTGGATAGGTGCAGGTGTACTCATTATGCCCGGTATTACTATCGGTGACAATGTTGTGGTCGGTGCAGGAAGTGTTGTTACAAAGGATATTCCCTCAAATGTAATTGCAGTCGGTAATCCTTGTAAGGTGCTTCGCGAGGTAAATGAACACGACAGAGAATACTACTTCAAAGACAAAAAGATTGATTGGTCGGAAATAGAATAAAACAAAATACCGTTTCTATGTAGAGGACGTAAGCGGAAATCTGGTTCATGAATTATAAGAGCTATAAGTAGATAGAATAAGTAACATAAGCAAATATTAATCGACAATCATAAGTGGTTGTAACAAAAGTACAATCATTTATGATAAAATAAGAATACATGTGACATATTATGAAAAAATATATTTGACACTAGTTAAAACAGAAATATTGTTGTATGATATATGTATTGTGTGACGATAGTAGGTTGGTGGCATCAATTAAATGATGTTGATATTGATGTTGTTGACGCAGGTAATTATCACGAATCAGAGGAAAGATATAGGAGGAATTCACGTGAATAAGGAAATAGTTATTGTACTAGATTTTGGTGGACAATACAATCAATTAATTGCAAGACGTGTTAGAGAATGCAATGTATATTGCGAAGTATTGCCTTATAATACAAGTATAGAACGTATTAAAGAAATCAATCCTAAGGGTATCATCTTAACAGGAGGTCCAGCTAGTGTATATCTAGAAGAGTCTCCACGTTGTGGAAAAGAATTATTTGAGCTAGGTATCCCAGTATTAGGAATCTGTTATGGTGCTCAATTGATGACATATTTACTTGGTGGTGAAGTAAGTCCGGCCCCTATTAGAGAATACGGTAAAGCAGAAGTAACTACAGATGCTTCATCTAAATTATTTGGAAAAGTTTCAAGAGAAACAGTATGTTGGATGAGCCATACTGACTACATTGCAAAATTACCAGAAGGCTTCAAAGTAACTGCAACAACAGAATCTTGTCCAGTTGCAGGATTAGAATGCCCAGAGAAGAATCTATATGCTGTTCAGTTCCACCCAGAAGTAGTTCATACAGTAGAAGGAACTCAGATGTTCAGCGATTTCGTATATGATGTATGTAACTGCTCAGGTGATTGGGTTATGAGTTCTTTCGCAGAAGAAACGATTAAATCAATCCGTGAAAAAGTTGGAAATGGTAAAGTATTATGTGCATTATCAGGTGGTGTAGATTCCTCTGTAGCAGCCGTATTACTTTCTAAAGCCGTAGGAAAACAATTAACTTGTATCTTCGTAGATCACGGCCTATTACGTAAAAACGAAGGCGATGAAGTAGAAGAAGTATTTGGTCCAAACGGACAATTCGATTTAAACTTCATTCGTGTAAATGCACAAGAACGTTTCTACAGCAAATTAGCTGGTGTATCTGAACCAGAAGAAAAACGTAAAATCATCGGTGAAGAATTCATTCGTGTATTCGAAGAAGAAGCTAAGAAAATCGGTACCGTTGATTTCTTAGTACAAGGAACAATCTACCCAGACGTTATTGAAAGTGGACTTGGTAAATCAGCAGTAATCAAGTCTCACCACAACGTTGGAGGACTTCCTGACTATGTAGATTTCAAAGAAATCATCGAACCACTTCGTCTCTTATTCAAAGATGAAGTACGTAAAACAGGTCTTGAACTTGGAATCCCTGAGAACCTTGTATTCAGACAACCATTCCCAGGCCCAGGTCTTGCAATCCGTATCATCGGTGAAGTAACAGCAGAAAAAGTTCGTATCGTTCAAGATGCTGACTTCATCTACCGCGAAGAAATTGCCAAAGCCGGAATCGACAAAGAAATCGGTCAATACTTCGCAGCATTAACTAACATGCGTTCCGTAGGTTGTATGGGAGACGAAAGAACATACGACTACGCAATCGCACTTCGTGCCGTAACAACTTCAGACTTCATGACAGCAGAGAGTGCTGAGCTTCCTTGGGAAGTGCTTGGTAAAGTTACTTCTAGGATTGTTAATGAGGTTAAAGGGGTTAATAGAGTACTGTATGATTGTACGGGGAAACCACCGGCTACTATTGAGTTTGAATAGTGTGAAACACTTGAAAGCCTTGATTTTACTGGGTTTCTAGTGGATTTATAAATTAAAAGTGGGTAGTTATGAAAGCTATTTTTATTGAAAAAGTGGCAATCATGACTACTCACTTTTTTAAAATTTAGGAGGCTATGATATGACAAAAGAGCCAACAGGTAATCCAATTTGCCCGAAATCAAGAGACGAAAAAGAAAGGTTGAATCTGCTTATGCATTAACGAATATTAGTTATCGGAGTTTATATGATTTGTATATTAGAGAGTGTAAATTAAATGGATTATCAGAGACTACGATAAATGGTTATATGTATGCTACACGATATTTTCTTGACTTTGCAGGCTATGATATTATGTGTAGTGATATAACACAGGATTTGATTAATGAGTAGTATTTACACTTATAAATCACACAAAGCAACTACGATTAATAGTTATATATTCAAGGTATCACCTTGTACAACAATGGCATGAGGATATCTGATATAGTTAGAAATACTGATTTATCAAGGAGTACAGTTAATAGAATTATAAAGAATATTGAATTGTAGGAAAAATGGTACTGAATATACAATTTCATTTAGTGAAAAATGAGAAAAGTAAGTATAAAAAATGAATAGCGAGCAATCGCTACTCTTTTTTTTTGGATATATTAATGTTAAAATATACTATGTAAAAATAATGAAATGTATAAAGGAAAGGAGTATACAAATGAGGAACAGGATAAAAAAACTATTAATTTTTATGCTTGTTATAATTCTTTCAACAGGAGGTGTACTGGGATTCAATATTAACACAGTAAAAGCTATCGATGTTGAAGCTGTTGTAATTAGTAACTTAGAGTATAGAGTAAATAATAATGATATGACAGCAGAAGTTATTAAAACTTTTGGCGATGAACACAATTTATGAAATTAACATACCTGAATCCATTACATATAACGGTAATCAATATAGGGTGTGCAAAATTGGTTTTTCGGCAATTTGGGGATTGAGAAATTTGACAACGTTATATATTCCCAAAACCATAGAAGAAATTGATGACGGATTTCTCGGTGCTTGTGGAAGTTTATCTAATTTAAATGTTGATGAAGAAAATCAATTCTATTCATCAAGTAATGGTTCGTTATTTGACAAAGAGAAAACTGTTTTGATTGCCTGTCAAGCTCCAATTGAAACATATGTAGTGCCAGATTCTGTACAAGAGATAAAAAGTAATACTGTTTTTTATCTAAATGATAATATAAAGGAAATAATATTACATAAAGATGTAGATACATTGCCTAAAGCACCATATAAGTTTGTTACTAATCTAGAGAATGTTAAGGTTGATGAAGAAAATCTAAATTATTTAACAGAGGATGGAATTTTATATAATAAAGATAAAACGGAATTATTATGTTTTCCTTCTGCTAAAAAGTTGAATTCATATATTGTCCCAGAAAGTGTAACTAGTTTTTATTATGATGCAATATATTCTAGTAAGTTTT
>NZ_CBDLAM010000222.1:0-5459 GCF_965301125.1 Anaerosporobacter sp.
GGTTATGATAGAAAAGGAAAGTACTTAAAAGGTATTTATAACGCTGAACCATGGAGAGACCCTAGCACCTTTTGGCAGTACTTTAATATTAAAGTAGCGTATCACCCAGGAGTAGAGCCAGTAAGCGTAGAGTATCGAACCCAATATAACGAATTACTTTATACAAAGAATATGGAAGAAAAAAAGATAGGTACAAAGGTAAAGGCAGATACATTTCCTAAAACTTATCAAAAAAATGGTTACACTTATGAATTATACCGTAGTTATTACGTAAATTTATCAAAACCTAATGTAAAAAAAGAAGATATAAAACTAGACAAGCAAGGTAGTAATTTATCAGAAGTTAGAGAGAAGCAAGCAACAGTCAAAAGCGGCGGAGTAAAATTTGTAGCAATGTATAGAATTGAATCAGATGAAATCGAGGAAATCCCTGCTGAGGCGAAAGAAGTTGAATTTGAAGAACCAGAACCAGTTGCAGTTGTCAAGGCAGATGAAAGAGGAAATGAACAATTTAATGTAGAAGATGGAATCCCATCTTCGGAAAAGCTCTATGTCAATGTATTCGCAACGGATTATCTTATTAGTTATCGATTTATAAAGAAAGTTGGTATTAAGAAAGTGCCAGTAAATGTAGAGAAAACTTATACACTCAAGTGGGACAAAGAGATACAAGTTAAAGATCCGATAACGGGAAAAGACAAGGTTACATATGAACCCCAATCAGATACAACAACAAAGTTGGAGACAGTCTATTTGGAAAGAGCATATGGATATTGGATAATAGATAGATTAAATGTATTCTCGTTAACAAGCGCAGAAGTCAAAAATGAGGCGTTACCGGAGAATATCATAACTATTCATGCCCAAGATGTAAAGTTACCAGATATTATATATCAGGTGGATAAAGAACTGGATAAACATGTATTCTTACCTAAGAATCTAAAAGATAAATACGTACTACCAGCAGCAGAAATTATTGGAACAACGTCTAAACCATCGGTACCCGAAGAAGATTTGTCCGTGTATGTTAATAGCGAAGTAGGGGAACTAATTGTCAAGAATGATAAATTAATATATAACGAAAAGATAATCATGGATGGTAAGGAGATTGAGAAGGAGGGAAAGACACCTGACAGTCTTGATAAAGGGAAAACAATTGGACAAGATACGTTATATAAACATGGACTCACCATACCATTTAATGAGCCGAACGACATTTATGACTCAGAGGGTACCGTTAAATATACAAGTGCAATACACATAGGGAAAGCAAATGATGTAAAGGAGCTAATCTATGATATAGCAGACATCAATTCTGTTACGGTACACACCCCAACAATATGTGATGCTAAGATATCGGATTTAAAGTCATATAATCAAAAAGTCAATCCAGATACAACTAGGGCATCACTAATACTTGATAAGTCCTTTCAAATTCAATTACCAATCACAGGGCAACATAATGACTACTTAGGTTATGGATACAGAGACTATTCAAAGTACATAGAGACGAGAGAAGTAAAGTTTCCGTTTGATGTCTACACTCAAAACAAGTATGTAGCAGCAGATACATGGATTACAATTAACTCAGATGATACGACTTATTACCTACCGACTTGGGTAAATGAGGGAAAATACACCATTGAGTTCAGAGTACCTGCTATTAATAGTGCAAATAGTGATAATAGCGAGATGTATGCCAATTATTCAATCAGTAATTATGTAGCGGTAGATACGATAGATGTTGATGTAAGTGGTCGATTATACGGTTTAACCATATACGACATCACCGACTACCCAACATGGCAGACAGTATTCCGGAACAAGGATTCCCTAACCCTAACAGGTACGAACTACACAGTAGGAGTCAACAACCAAAATGGTTTAGCAAATGGTAGATTAGCGAAGTATACATTCCCTTTGGTAAATGGTAGCCATCCGACATATGAAAACGTAGGGGCTGTCAAATTAGGATATAGTACAAGATTTAAATTTACAACCATAGGAAATATGTATGGGGATAAGGATTATATACGGATTGTACCTAGATTCTATTATGTGGATGCAAAAGGGCAAAATCGTCAAGAGGTAGATCTCTATTACACCGAAACATTTGAGAAAAAACGTAATTACTTAATAAAGGTAGGAAGTGATAAGGACAAGTTTAACCCCAAAAAGTTCACCTTAGGAAGCGTCTATTGGCAAGTACCAGAAGCTGAATTAGAAGCAACTGCCCGTGTGAAGAATGTATCTATGGAAAGTATAAAAGCACAAACTGCAAATATGTTTTACTTTGGAAAGATAAAGTTATCAACCAATTTTAGAACTTACGTAGGAACTGGTAAGTATACGCCAACAGGGTCCATACCTAGTACCGTTGATTCAAAAGCAGTAACGCAGTCAGTGCAGAATTGGTACGGAGAGTATTATTTACCGAGTGATGTACATGTTCTTTCTAAGAACTATGATCTTAATAAATATATACAAGATCATGGTAGTCTTGATTTTACAGAAGATATATGGCTTAAGCATGGATACATAATTGTGAATTTTGATATTGTTACGTATCGAGAAGGAGAAGAAGAGGAAGAGGGATATTTAAGCTATATCAATAAAGATAATGCATTGAAAGGCTATTGTAATATGTGGAAGATGGAAGGCCCACAACTAGTAAAGAAAGATTCCTACGGGAATACATTTGAATTTAAGTATGGAGACTATGTGATGTATTATACAGATAAGTCAGCTGCACGAGATTATATATCAGGTGGTACCCACTAACGTGATACTATTGTATATAATAGTGTCACAATTTGTTGCTACTTGGCTTATCTGGATGCGTTATTGTATTTTATTAATAATTGTAGATGTAAAGATTTTGTTAAGATTATTATATAGGATTAATGAGTTATTGACATTAAATATTTGATTTGATAATATGAAGTCAATAATAAACAGGGCAGAGACGTTCTTAGTAGGAATGTCTTTGCCCTGTTTTTTTAATAATAATTCGGAGGTGTGTTTATATGAGTACTACAATGATTATTGACACTATGTGGGTATTTCTTGCAGCAATTTTAGTTTTCTTTATGAACCTTGGTTTTGCGGCGGTTGAATCCGGTTTTGCGAGATCAAAGAATACCGTTAATATCTTGTCAAAAAACTTTATCGTGTTTGCAGTTTCATCCCTTGGATTTTTACTACTTGGCTGGGGGCTCATGTTTGGTGGTGACAATCCGTTCATAGGAACACAGAATATCTTTGTGTTAGGAAGCTCTGATCTTTCGTTCTATAATGACACCCTTACATCTAATGTTCCTTTTTGGGGAAAATTTTTCTTTCAATTAGATTTCTGTGGCACTGCGGCAACCATCGTTTCCGGTGCGGTTGCCGAGCGTGTAAAATATGTTTCATTTATTATCTTCTCTTTTGTGCTTACAATTGTTATATACCCAATCGTAGGACACTGGGTATGGGGAGGCGGTTGGCTTGCTGATCTAGGATTTTTAGACTTTGCAGGTGATACAGTTGTTCACTCCGTTGGTGGTTGGGCAGCACTTGCTGGCGCATTGGTTCTTGGGCCTCGTATTGGAAAGTACGGTAAGGACGGCAAACCAAAAGCAATTCCTGGTCACAATATGTCCCTTGCAGTAATTGGTTTATTCGTTCTTTGGCTTGGTTGGTTCGGATTTAATCCTGGTTCTACAATGAGCTTCCAAAATCCTTCAGATGTTATGCACATACTTATGACTACTAATACAGCAGCAATCGCAGCAGTATTAACTTCTACAGTAACAGCATGGATTTACTTAGGAAAACCAGACTTAGGCATGACTATTAATGGATGTCTTGCTGGTTTAGTAGGAATTACTGGTAGTTGTGCTTATGTAAGCATTCCTGTTTCATTATTAATCGGAGCAATTGCTGGTGTATTTGTTGTTTATGCAGTAGTATTCTTTGATCGTATTAAAGTTGATGATCCAGTTGGAGCAACTTCTGTTCATTTAGGTTGTGGTGTTTTCGGTACGATTTGCGTAGGTTTATTCGCACAAGAAGGTGTTACAAGTCTATCAACTAAAAACGGATTATTCTATGGCGGCGGATTTAAGTTATTAGGTGTTGAACTTCTCGGAATTGTTGCTGTTGGTGCATTTGTATTTCTTTCCTCACTACTAGTTTGGGTTGTAATTAAGAAGACTATCGGTATTCGTGTATCTCGCGAGGAGGAAATTGCAGGTCTTGATATTGGTGAGCACGGAAATGCAGCTTATCCAGACTTCGCTCCAGTTGCTATGGAAACAGAAGTAACAAACAGTACGGAAGCTTTCGAGATTGGCACTACAGCAGGTTCGAAAGGTGTACCTGCAGATGTTGCGGTCCCTGTTGTGCATAAGGAACATCCTGGTGCTAAGATGACAAAGGTTACTATTATAACAAATCAGACCAAATTTACAGAACTACAAGATGTACTTGAACAACTTGGTATCACAGGACTTACAGTTACGAATGTTTTTGGTCATGGTATGCAAAAAGGTCACCAAACATATTTCCGTGGTGCTCCTGTGAACACTAGACTACTTCCTAAGATTAAGATTGATGTTGTTATTTGTAAAATCCCAACAGATACACTTGTGGAAGCAGTGCAAAAGGTACTTAATACAGGAAATGTCGGTGACGGTAAGATTTTCATCTATGATGTAGAAGACGTAATTAAGATTCGTACCAATGAACACGGTTACGATGCATTGCAAGATGAAGAATAGATAAAACTAAAAAACAACTTTTCGTAGCTGTGTGCCATATGTGAACATATTTATATATTCACATATGGCATTCAGCGCAGAAAAGTTGTTTTTTTGTTGTGTGTGAAAATATTTAGTTTTAATAACATGGTGCGACTACTTAATTTTACAACAGCCTCTTTTGATTGGATTAAACCCCAAACATTACTGATGTAGCCTTAATAATTGCTGATGCTTTTGTACCTACCCTTAAATCTAATTCTTCTATAGCTGATTTAGAGATTGTAGAGCTGATGGTTATATTGTTATCGACCGAGAGCTTTACGATAGAGTTTACAGCACCTTCAACGATCTCTGTGATTGTACCTTTTATCTGATTTCTGGCACTAATCTTTAAATCCCCCAGTCCAATCATTACATCTGTTGCTTTAATGATGGCGATTGCTTCTACACCTTCTTTTAATTCTAATTCATCAACTGCGTTTATAGATATTGTACCCGTGATTTTAATTGTATCTGTTTTCAAGGTTACCATTGCATTAACGGAACCTTTCGTTATTGATTCTATAGTACCTTTAATTTGATTTCTTGCACTTATCTTCATGAGACTCCTCCTTTTGTATTTGTTATGTAAGATACTTTACTGTAAAAACGTATAAAAGTCGAATTGGTATATTTAAGACATTTCATAATTAAATACCTATAGGTACAAAAGAA
>NZ_CBDLAM010000223.1:0-5414 GCF_965301125.1 Anaerosporobacter sp.
GAAATGTATTCAATAATATGTTTAATTTCAGAATCAGTTCTTTTTCAATTAACTCTGTCGATGTTATAAATTTATTCTTTACTATGTTACCTTCTAATACTATAACAAGAAGAATTTGCTCTTCATCAACTTCACTTAATTGCACGAACTTTACTTTTCTGTGACGATATTGTGGTGTAGTTACCATTGTTGCGTAGTTCGTATTCTGTGCCAACATCCTGGCTACTTGTTGCAACAGAAGTTCCATCTTATCTGCTTTTTCAATCAAGATTTCCTTCATGTCTTGAACTTCCTTTTCCTTATGTTCCATCAAAGTATCAACATATAATCGATATCCTTTATCGGAAGGAATTCTACCAGCGGAAGTATGTGGTTGAATAATATAACCTAACTCTTCTAGGTCTGACATCTCATTACGAATAGTTGCAGAACTTAGATTCAAATCAGTATATTTTGATATTGTTCTTGATCCTACCGGCTCACCCGTCTCTAGATAGGTGTGAATAATCGCCTGTAATATCTTCCACTTTCTATCATCTAACTGCACCAGACCACTCCTTTCTTACTTATACTAAATAAGAACTATTAGGTTTTTTGATTGTTAGCACTCATTTAAGTAGAGTGCTAATATCTTTATAAATAAAATATCACTATGCAATTCTTTTGTCAAGAATATTTTTTAAAATTTTCAGAACAATAATAATGGGAAGTTTTTTGATTATTTACTAGGGTAACCAAGTTTTATATTTTTATTAATGGCTAGTGTATCCATAACCACCCTAAGGCTTTAATGGTATTTTCACAGTGTTGTTTTTGAATTCCTTATATTCCTTACTATATCGTATAAAATATTCATCCCCATCTATTAATTTATTGTCCTTCATAATCTCTATACAAGCATCACTAATGGAACTATATATAATGTCATATTGCTCTCCATCACCAGTATTCTTCCAAGGGATAATCTGTATAGATCTTGACACCTTCTTAAACACATTTCCTGAAATTTGTGGATTGATTACCCCACTCATAAGAATCGCTCGTAGCCCCGCTTTCTTATTTCCTACATTTGTGATAGTATTGCCTTTAATTATTGGCTCTTTCCAGTTCATTACACGAATTGCATCTTGATCACAATTAGTAATCTGATTATTTAGAATCTTCACATTCGTATGCAACTTGTTCTGAGAATATTTATGTGTTCCTATGGAACGCTCAAGATTCTTGAAAGTACAATAAGATATGGTGACATCCTCATTGGCTGTTTTATCATAGGAACTCCAATTTGCGTGGAATCCATTGGTACTCTTATCTGGTGTATCTAGATTAATTGCTTCTTTATTGTTGTTCTCTGAATCTTTATGATTCTTGAAGGTACAATTTTTAATGACTACGGTATTGGAGGAATCCATCTCTATAAAGTGTCCGCTATACATGTTTTGAAACGTTATTCCCATTATCTTAATATTACGATTATGACACATCATAATTCCCACCGCATCTTTATCATAATTCATATTAATAATAACGGTCCCTTCTCCAATTAATGATATGTTTGATTCACCATTATACTTCTTATACACTCCACTTTTGCTACTTTTAGAATATCTACAAAACTGGAATATGGACTTAGAAGCAGAGAATTTGCTTGTACCTGTTTTCTTCCCTTTTACAATCTTCACGCCATCCTTTAGTTTAATTGTTACATTAGATGGAACATAGAGCGTATTCGTTATTGTATAGGTACCTTTTGATAACTCTAGAGTACCTCCCCCTTCTACCTCAAGTTTCTTTAAATAGGATAGCAGCATATAATAATGTTTTGTATATTTGTTATATGTACTGTATTTTGCCGAATTATCACATGGTTTCGTGCTTGTTGTTATCCTATATACTTTCCCACTCGCCTGAACTGGAATTGTTATATGAATTTTAGAAATTATGATACATACAATCAACAAAACCATGAATACCTTCTTCTTTTTTCTAATTCGTAACATTATAGTCAGTCCCTTCTGTCAATTCACTAAAAAACCAATCCCTATAAGTTGCCTATGGCAAACACCTTATGGGGATTGGTTTCTATATCATAATAAGAACTCTGACATTACATAATTACTAAGATCAATACCACGTTCCGTTAACATAAGATTATGATCTTTCTTTATTAATAAACCATCTGAAATCATCTCTTTAGCAACTTTTCCATAGATATCATCAAATCGGGCTTCAAATCGCTCTTCAAACTGATTAATATCTACACCCTTCATCATTCTAAGACCTAGGAACATACACTCTTCCATCTGTTCTTTTGTAGTAAGATGTAGTACATCTTGTTTATCAAATTTTTTATCATTTGATAAACCTTTCATAACCAAATCATTTTTTCCTTGGTTTATAAATGTTTTCAATTTCTCTTCATTATGAAAACGGGTATTGTGCAAGCAAGATGAAGCTCCTAATCCAAAACCAATATAATCAATACACTCCCAATAAGAAGAATTATGCTTGCTTTCATAACCTTCTTTTGCATAATTTGATATCTCGTATCGTTCATATCCTGCTTCTCTAAGTAATTTCTTAGTTAGATGATACATTTGTCGATCATCTTCCTCCGTTGGCAAATTACTACCATCAGAGTACCTCGAATAAAAAGGTGTCCCTTCTTCTATTATTAAACTATACGCCGATATATGTTCTGGATTAAGCTCAATAACAGTTTTTAAGGTACGCTCCCAAGTATCAACCGTCTGCCCAGGAAGGGCAGACATAAGATCAATATTAATATTGTTAAAACCACATTCTCTTGCAAGATGATAATTCTCTTCAAACTGCTTATACGAATGAATACGTCCAAGTAATTTTAATTCTTCATCATTCACTGATTGTAGTCCCATACTAATACGGTTGATTCCGGCATCCTTATATATAAGTAGTTTATCCTTCGTTAAGGTACCTGGGTTAGCCTCTATGGTAATCTCTATCGTCTTATTATTGTTATCACTAGTATTCTCTATAGAAAATATTTCATATACCGTTTCTAGAATTCTTCTTATATCCATTGGATCAATGCTACTTGGGGTTCCCCCACCTATGAATATAGTACGAACATAATACTCCTCATTAAGATAGGAATATTCTTTGATTTGTTCCACCAAAGCATCTACATAATGTTTCTTATTATCATCATTCGATGGGCCTGATAAGAAGTCACAGTAAGCACATTTGGTATCACAGAAAGGAATATGAATATAAATTCCTATAGGATTTTTATTCTTTAACATTCTACTCCTCGTCTAATTTAAGAACGCTCATGAATGCCTTTTGTGGTATTTCTACATTACCAATTTGACGCATTCTCTTCTTACCTTCTTTTTGTTTTTCAAGTAGTTTTCTCTTTCTTGAGATATCACCACCGTAACATTTAGCAAGAACGTCCTTACGCATTGCTTTAACAGTTTCTCTTGCAATTACCTTGCTACCGATTGCCGCCTGAATTGGTATTTCAAATAATTGTCTTGGGATCTCATTCTTCAATTTTTCGCACATTCTTCTACCACGATCATAGGCAGTTTCCGCATGCACGATAAATGATAATGCATCCACTTCTTCTTTATTAATTAGGATATCAAGTTTAACAAGTTCTGATTTTTCATATCCTTTCATCTCATAATCAAAAGAAGCATATCCTCTTGATCTTGATTTTAATGCATCAAAGAAATCGTAGATAATTTCATTAAGTGGCAGTTCATATTTTAGTAGCGCTCTTGTCTCTTCCATATATTCCATACCAAGATATACACCACGTCTTTCTTGGCATAATGTCATAATCGCGCCAACGAATTCCGTTGTTACCATAATCTCTGCGCTTACGATTGGTTCTTCCATATACAAAATCTCAGACGGATTTGGTAAGTTTGAAGGATTTGTTACATCAATTACTTGTCCATCTGTCTTATGAACTTTATAGATTACACCAGGTGCAGTAGTTACGATATCAAGATTATATTCTCTTTCGAGTCGTTCTTGTATAATTTCAAGATGTAATAATCCTAAGAATCCACAACGGAAACCAAAGCCAAGTGCTACTGATGTTTCTGCCTCAAATTGTAAAGCTGCATCATTAAGTTGTAATTTCTCTAATGCATCACGTAAATCACCGTATTTTGCACCATCAGCTGGATACATACCACAGTAAACCATTGGATTAACTTTCTTATATCCAGGTAATGGTGTACTACAAGGATTGTTTGCATCTGTTACGGTATCACCTACACGAGTGTCTTTTACATTCTTAAGACTTGCTGTGATATATCCAACCATTCCTGCAGATAGTTCATCACAAGGAATAAACTGACCTGCACCAAAATAACCGATTTCAACAACATCAGCTACCGCTCCAGTTGCCATCATCTTAATTTCAGTACCTCTCTTAACCGTACCTTCTTTGATACGACAAAAGATTATAACTCCTTTATATGCATCATATACAGAGTCGAAAATTAACGCTTGTAATGGTGCGTCAGGATCACCTTGTGGTGCTGGAATCTTAGTAACAATCTGTTCTAACACCTCTTCAATGTTAATACCATTCTTTGCTGAAATAAGTGGAGCATCTTGTGCTTCCAAACCAATTACATCTTCTATCTCGTTCTTTACGCGGTCAGGTTCAGCACTTGGTAAGTCAATCTTATTGATAACAGGCATGATATCAAGATCATGGTCGAGAGCTAAGTATACATTGGCTAATGTCTGAGCCTCAATACCTTGCGCTGCATCAACAACTAGAATTGCGCCTTCACAAGCTGCAAGACTTCTTGATACTTCGTAGTTAAAGTCAACGTGTCCTGGAGTATCAATTAAGTTGAAGACATACTCTTCGCCATTCTTTGCTTTATATACGATACGAACTGTTTGCGCTTTAATCGTAATACCTCTTTCACGCTCAAGCTCCATGTTATCAAGTACTTGTGCTTGCATCTCTCTACTAGTAAGAAGACCAGTCTTTTCAATAATTCGGTCAGCTAATGTAGATTTACCATGATCGATATGCGCAATAATACAAAAATTTCTTATTTTACTCTGGTCAATATGTGCCATCTATATTCCTCCTGAGCCAAGGGGTGATGTTGCAAAGTCGCACCATCACCCTATAATAGGCTTATTATCCATGTTTCTATGAAGCATTATATCATAGGAAACTAGTAGACACAAGAAAATTTACTCGTTCATCGATACCACTATTTTGTTGCAGTAGGTGTCTTTGTTGTATCTCCAGACAATACTTGATATAGTACATTTGCAAATGGTTCCATTGCATTCTTTGCCTCTTGTACGGTATTATTCGAAGTTCCTAATTCTACTAGTGTAGATCTCGGTAACAAATGTAGATTATATCGATAGCTCTTTAGATA
>NZ_CBDLAM010000224.1:0-425 GCF_965301125.1 Anaerosporobacter sp.
ATGTTATCTATACCTGTTACGTTATAAGCTCGAAGAGGAATGAAATAGGTATCTAAATTATTAAGGTTATCTGGCATTTGAGCAAATGCTTTTTGTTGTTTCTGATAAAGACTTTCAGATAATGCATCATCAAAACTTGTTACTACACCATTTATTATGAGTATTTGATTTACAACGCCAAGGTCCATTAGCTCTTTTGAGGCACGTTCTGCTTCTTTTAATGGTCCATTATCAGGTCTTGCAACAAGAATTAGTGTGGTTAAGTTACTATCTGTTAATGTATCAACTGCCTTTTTGTAAATATCTTTCTTTTCGCCTAATCCAGCAAGTTGACCAAGACAAGAAGCTCCATGCGTACTTTCGCTAATGAATCCACTCCAAGCAGATGGTAATTGTAACATTCTTAATGTATGACCTGTTGGAGC
>NZ_CBDLAM010000224.1:435-5364 GCF_965301125.1 Anaerosporobacter sp.
GTCATATTCATTGCTAGCTGAATCATCCGTTATAAAGTTTGAGAATTCATTAAAAGCTGCTATTTCGACCGTACATGAACCAGAAAGCTGTTCTTCCATATTCGAGATTACTTCTGTTGGTAAAACCCCTCTATAAGGACCGATAACACTTTCTCGATATTCTGTGGCTGCACCAATTGGGTCTAAATTAGCCACGTATAAGTTTGGGACTTCTTTAATGGGTGTTCCCCTGTTATCTAAATCTGTATGGAATACATCTTGCAGATTGGAAGCAGGATCAGTGCTAATTAGTAACACTTTATTTCCTTGATCAGCTAAGGAAACAGCTGTTGCACATGCTGTTGAAGTTTTACCAACACCACCCTTTCCAGTATAAAATATGTATTTGGTCAGGTTAACTTTGTTTGGTTCAAATATTGTTTTCATCTAGAACCTCCTCTTTATTACCGCAATTACAATTTGTAGTATTACATTTCTTGCAGATACATTCCTCTTTTGGTGTAATAATACCCATTAAAAAATACATCATTTGATTTGCTCTTTCTAAATTAAGGCGGTATCGCATCCAAGTACCATTTTTTTGGCCTACTACTAAACCACAATCAATTAAGTATTTCATATGATGAGATAAAGTTGGCTGTGAAAAATCAAACAATTTTAAAATGTCACATGCACATTGCTCGCCACATGATAGGATATCTAGAATTTTTAATCTATTGGGATCAGCGATTGCCTTCATTAATTTAGAATTTTCTTCGTAGTAATTCATGATTACCTCCTTTAATTCCAATATATAGATAAATGTCTATATATTGCATTATATATATGAACATCTATATTGTCAATGGAAAACAACTTGTATCTGCGTGTAGATTATATAATATATTTATATCTATCTATAATATATGCTCTATACTAAGTAAAATTGCATAGGTATAAAACAAAATATTCAATAAAATCTTCATTGATATCCTAAATATATAGATTAATATCTATTTATCATGTGATTTCATCAATACTTCATTGAATTCAGATACTTTGGTGTCCATTTGATAATCGTTACTGTCGGAAAGCTCGGATTTCGCATAGCCAAGGAGATCATCCATTTCAGTTCTTTTGAATACATCTTTTTTCCAGAAATAGAAAAACCCCTTTCATTAGACTTATTGTCTAACAAAAAGGGTTCACTTCAATTTTATCATAGAAGACCTTTTATATCTCTATTTACAGAAAAACTTTCACACTCTCACTAAACATGGTTCACTTATCCCAAGGTATAACTTTTAAGTCGGGCCATTTTTTAATCCATTTTTCAACTTTATTCTCATAAATTTGTTTTGTGATTTGAACTTTATTGGCTTTTACAATTTTTCCAAACATATCATTTAGTCCAAATGGTGCATATACTTTAAATTGATTATTTTCTAACCTAACCCCTACTGTCGTCGCAGTCGTAGGCCATGTATTAATAGCATCTTCTAAGGATTTATATGGTTTTATATTATATCCATTATGACTTTCATACCACAAATGTACTCTTGCTTCATTTTTTACATCAACTTCTATACCTATATCTGGGAATAGTTCATGTATCTTGTCAATAACCTTATTTTCATCATCATAATCTAAATGTTCATCATCAAAATATACAAAATCCACATCATTGATTCCATACAACAAATCGTTTCCTGAAAGATAATTCCAAACAGTTTGTGTAATACATCCACCACCTATGTAATAGTGTTCTAAATCCAATAAGTTAGCACACTCGATCACCTTATAGATTATCTCATTTGACCTAATAATCTGATCTAAAACTTCTATTTGGCTTACTATATCTATATTATATCCAATTTTCATGTTATAACTCACATAATAACCTCCAATCATTCACTTTTGGTGTAAGTTACTTATCCATAAATAGAATAATGGCACACACAAAAGAGCACCCATAGGCTCTATTCTGAAAGTTACGCTTTTTCTCGATGATTTTATATATCTTTAACTCTAATCTTGTTTTTATATGCTATTGCATCTATCTGAATATGAAACCCATCCGGTCCACCAATCCCCTGCTTCAACCATCTCTGACCAAGCATAATCTTGATTAATATTGTGTCTTTTAATTTCATTCATGATTTTTCCCCCTAATATAGTTCAATACTGTATAGAATTCTGAATTAGCATAAAAATAATTTGGCACATTAGAGAACGTATGTTTGTGTAATTTAATTATAGAACATATGTTCATAAATGTCAATTAGGAATATACATTTGTTACCAATTTTGTAACCATGACACTTGTGTATTGTCTATGGATGCAAATGATTAGGAGTTTGTGAAGTTAAAGTTATAAAAGGTATCTAGTATACCCATACTAAATACCTTTCATAGTTAAAGCTAATTATTTAAGAGATACAAATTTCACTGATTCTTTACTTTAATCATAAGATTTCAGCCACTTATTTCAGTTGCATTGGGAATGCCATTTTCTTTGCACCAATCTGTTTTTGGCATTCCACTAGCAAGGAATTCTTAGATTAAAGCACACGAAATAACTTTTATATGATTAGTAGATTGAGGCTAATGCATTCCTGCGCTTATTTACAACTAATTTATATTTACTATGAACATTATTCAATCTATTTAATACAGTTTCATAGCTGTCAGCCTCAACAATTACGTATCCAGTCCTTTTAGTTGTATTTGAATTTTTATCAAGCCAATCGCCTACACGCTTGAAAATACAGACTTCCTTAACACCATCTATACAATAGAGATCTTCCTCTGAAGATATTTCCAGAATTCTACCTTCTTCTGTAGGGAGTGCAATAAATCCTGCAAATTTATTAGAAGCCCAACCATGGTCATATGATTCATCAAGAGAGACATTGATAAATTCATTATAAATATCCATCCCGTACCCATGCCGGATAGTTCTTCCAATCAATGGGCCTCCTCCAATCCGTGTTGCAATTTCACCAAAAGTTATGTTACCCATACGATCTACAAAAACTTCCATATGACAAATAGATGAACTTATATTAAGAGTGCTAATAACTTTTGCATTAATTTCTTTGATTCCTTCGAGTATAGTATCTTCTACGCCTTGATTTGGAAAAATTATCGATGCGACGGGCTCAGTACCTAATACAGTTTTAATGCAATTTGATAAATATTTACCTATACTAGCAAAAATAATTTTCCCATTTACTACAATAGAATCACAATGATACTCATCTCCTACAACGAATGTTTCCATTATATAATCAGCTCCCAAAAGATCTGTTTTGGAAATTATTAAATCTATATCTGAAATTGAATTTATAATAAATGTATTCTGAGTAGCAGAACCTTTTTGAGGTTTAAGTACAATTGGGAGTCCATTATTATGTATAAAATTTTTAATATCTTCTAAACTATGAACTTTCTCAACTTTTGCGGTTTTAATACCCACATTAGAAATAATAGTTTTCATTAATAACTTATCTCTTGTAGATTTTGCTACATTCTCATTTATACCCTTTATTTTATATTTATCTCTTATATAAGCACATATTTCAACTACCCATTCATTAGTTGCATATAATGCTTTAATATTATGTACCTTCATTATTTTCTCTATAATATTACTTATATCATTTTTATCTAAATAATTATCAACTTGTATAACATCGTCGACAAATTCTTTTAGCTCTAATAAATTTAACGTGTTTCCTCTTTCAATAATTAACACTCTATAGTACTGTTTCTTTGCTTTAATCGCAGTTAATAGTTCTTTAAAATATCCCATCAATATTAGGCATTCCATATTATACCTCCGAAATCCGAGTAGGTTCTATTTTTTAATACCCTTAACTACATAATATCCTATTTCCTTTTCAAGAAACTCGGCTGCAAACACTTTTTCTTTTTCAAACTTAGCAACAATTTCTTGAGCTTCTAAATCTTCTTTTAATAAATTCCTATACCTTCTTTCTTTTTCATAAGAGTAATCAAATTTTTCAATATCAAAAAAGCTATTATCTTCCATATACTGAATATTCTCTTCCATCGTTATGCTTCCAGCTCTACAGCCACTTACTACACTCAAATCCTCTCTTATTTCAGTAGGAACTGTCTTATATGATATAAAATCAGTATAGACAAAAATACCACCTGGAGCTAGAACTCTTTGAATCTCATTCATAGCTTTGGCTCTATCACTCACAAGGTTTAGAACACATTCACATAAAATAAAGTCAAATTGTTCATCCATATAAGGGAGTTCACAAACTTCAGCAACGAAAAAGCCTACTTTTTTTCTTTCATCACTATTTAAGCTGGCTGCTGATGCCTTAGCATGTTCAATCATCTTATCGCTAAAGTCAATACCCATATATAATTCTGCATCCGTATACTCTTTGACAATCCTTAATAAAGTAGTCCCCATGCCACATCCAAGATCCAGTATTTTTTTCTTTCCACTTTCTTTTAAGATATCTAGTATTTTTTCGGTAGGACCATCTGGTGAAAATTTATGGATACCTTCTCTATAAAGACCAACCCCCTCTGCAGCTGAATTATAGAAATCCTTAATTATTTGACTCTTTTCATCTAATACTTTTTCACTTTTACTTCCACAACAACTTGGCATATTATTTCCTCCCTATATACTCACTTTTCATTTTTATTTTTTTTAATTCTTTTACTTTATAGAAATAGTAAAACAAAACCATTCCAATACTCCAAACACACAATAAGAAAATGAAGATGTTTTTCACACCACTGTAATCAACAATAATTCCTAAAATCAATGGTCCAATTACAGCACCTAAACTTGTTGCTGAACCAAGAAATCCCATAACTTCACCCATTCCCTTTTCTTTTCCAAGTAAAGATGATAATGCTGAAGAAGCAGAAAGAATTACTGATGACACGAATCCAAGT
>NZ_CBDLAM010000225.1:0-5321 GCF_965301125.1 Anaerosporobacter sp.
CAACCAATACAATGTCACTTGCTTTGCGTAAGGAAGTTGCTTCTTTTTCTATAGAAAAGAATCTTTTAATAATTGAAGATTCCATTAACACTTTGTTAAAAGAGGATTCCTTAGTTCTTCCACCGATACAATCCTTTGCACCCGATCATACTATATACATAATGAGTTTGTCCAAAACAATATCTCCAGGTCTTAGAACTGCTATTCTGGCAACACCAAAGAGGTACACAAAGGCGGTCGCAGTTGCTATCTATAACAATACAATAGCGATTTCCACGCTTATGACAGAATGTGCTGCTAGGTTAATACACTCTGGCCTTGCTGAAAAGATACGAACAAAACGTAGAGATGAAATTATCAAAAGAAATAAATTAGCAGATACTATACTTGCTGGTTTTCTTACCCCTTGTGAAAAATACTGTAACCTTCGTTTTCTTAATCTTCCAGATTATTTCACTGGCACTAGTTTTGAACTATGTGCAAGACAAGCAGGTGTTCAAGTTTATGCAGCTGAGCGTTTTGCAATCGGTAATTGCCAGGTTCCTCCTGCAGTTCGAATCGCTATTACCAGCCCAAGGTCATTTACCGAATATCAGGATGGACTTAAAAGGCTCAAAAGTCTCCTTAAGAATACAAATGATTTTACATATCTGTAATAAGAAATAAGGACCTGTTGCTCGATTATTTCCTTCCCATATATTCCATTCAAAATGTATTACCCTTACGGTTTTACTTATTTGGAATATTAGAAATCCTCGTGCAACAAGTCCTTATTGTTTTACTTTTTATTGTTTGTTATACTCATCTATCATAGTATTCACAGTAGCGTAGATTGTATCTACTAATTCTTTCTTCGTGTACGTCTTCTCAGCATCCTTTGATACCCAACCATTGACTTCTTCTGTGAAATACACAATTGTATCATATTCTTTATTTGCTACAACAGTATTTTCCTTATTCGTACTAACATTTGCAAAGAATACGATTTCACCATTTACTGCATAGGCTCCTGCACTTAGTAATTCAGAACCTGAAGGAACAATTTCCTCCTTAGTAGTTATGAATTCACCAACTAGTTTTTTCGTAATGCTTTTAATCTCGCATTTTTCTTTCTTTGTTACTTTAGTTTCTGGTTTAACCGCTGTTTTTGTTACATTTTTCTTGTCTGTACCTGCTAAAGTAACTTTCACATTTTTCTTTTTGTTGAGAGATTTTTTCAACTGTCTTTTGTTCATACTTCCCATTCCTTCCAGTGACTATTCAGTCAACATTTGACTTAAATTAAATATGTGATTTGCATTTACACAACAATGTATAATGATAGCATAACTTGTTAATATTTGTCCACACAAATTTTTTCCACCGACTCAATGTTCATCAAATGATTATTATACTTAAAAACGCATCTCTGGATAATAACAAGAAAGGCCGTCCTTACACAGTAATTCATTCTCTTCTGGAAGTTGCATTCGTTCAAGGAATTCTTCTTGCGACTTACAATTCTTTGCAATTTCAATGTTGTGTTTTACATAACGAATATCACTGCATATGTTCTTCCATTCATCGGTACGGCCGACAATCTTGCATGCTGTGATGTTCATCTTAACAAATCGATAGAGAGAACATAAGCCACATGCATATTCATGGAATGATTTCGTATAGAGTAAGTCATTCCATTCAATCTTTTGCTTTTTACCCTCCTCTTTCATTTGTATTTGACTAGTTGCGTTATTTAAACTTCCACAAATAGAACAAGATTCATTTCTATGCAATCCTAAGCAATTCGCATCAGAGAATATACAACCATTACGCATCATAAAAACTTCATACTCTACATCTGGAACTTCTTTCACGATTGTCTCTATTTCATCAACGGACATGTCTCTTGGTATAATAATTCTATTAGCTCCCCTGTCTCTATAAAAACTTGCTATTTGTGTATTATATACTCCAGCAATTGTACTTACTACTACGGGCAACTCAAGTTTTACTGCAATCTCTACTAATTCAATACAAGAAACAATAACCCCATCTACACCTCCTTCTTTTAAGACGATGAAATATTTCTTAATCTGATTTAATTGATCTTCTGAATAGATACTAGAGTTAAAGGTTACATAGATGGACATTCCTTTGTTCTTGACGATTTCAATAATGTCTACAACATCTTCTAATGAGAATGGATTGGCATTCTCTTTAAATCCAGACATTCGGTTGATATCTGCATATTCACCAAACTTACTTGTCCATTCCTCATCTTGGAATCCAATATAGAACTCTCCTGCTCCAGAAGCAATATAATCATCAATATGCTCCATATTGTTAAGTGGAACTAAAATTCTCATTATAAAAATTGCTCCTTTCTACAATATTGAATGCAAAATATATTTCCCGATAAGTATTCAATTCTTCAATCTTACACTCCCTATTCTCAAAGAAAACTGCCCTTCCTACACGGACCCATTCTCGATTATCTTCTAAATCATATCGAATTATCATATCCTGACATTCTTTCATACATGGTTGATTTGGTCTAAATTTCTTCTCAAGCTCTTTATTTATCGATGCATATTCACATATTTGCCCCACAGTCATATAGCTAAGTGGTGTATGAATCCCTATTCGTATCCCTTTTGGTTTATCTTCAAAGTTAATTGCTTCGTGTGTTAAATCAAACTCCATTCCATCAATTTGATTCAGCTCAATCAGAGGAATGAGATACTTTGTGAATATCTTAGGTTTTAGTACCGTATTAAAATATTTCGGGTGTCTAGGATCACGATAATCTTTCATAAATAATCTACCCATATTCAATTTAACATCATAATTCTCATGGACATATACAAGCATTCCATAATCATTTACTGTAATTTCATCCAAACGATCTTCAAAATATTCACTGTAGCCCTCTATTTTCTTAAGTACGTTATTAAGATCCTTCTGCGGTATAATAGGTATTACCAAAGTTAAGTATATCCCCTTATTCTTTGCTAGTGTAACTATGTCATCTATTAATCTATCATCCATATGCAGAAAATACTGCGCACAAAAATAAGAGCCGATATAGATTCGCTCAACATGTTCGAAGCCTGCTTTATACGCTGTCTTCTTAATGGTATCCTCCATCGTCTCTTCTTCTTGGTCCAGATAATTCATGATATCACAAAAATTCAAACAAGCTATCTGTTCCATATATGTCTCCTTCCTACTAACCAAAAAAACAAGTCAAATATCGATAAGACTATATTTTCCTTTTTGCATAAAAATATGCATAAATTGTTTAGCTTTGTTCAGCAGAAAATATCATAATGAGAACCTTCAATTATCATTATGCAAAAAACACGCTAGCTTATTATTATCTAGCGTGGTTTTTCATTACTTCAGTTACATCTTTGTCAGTTACTTAAAGACTTTTTCCACAATACGTTTTGATGCATTTCCATCATCCAAATAACAAAAACGATTACAAAAATCTTCATATACTTTCTTATATTCTATCTTTACTTGCTCAATGTTCTTAATTGATTCAATTACTTGTTCATCATTAAATAACAAAGGACCTGGAACATCTTTTTCAATATCTAAGTAAAATCCCCTTAGCATATCTCGATATTTTTCAAGATCATATGTGTAGAAAAGAATAGGCCTTCTTAAGTTTGCATAATCGAAAAATACAGATGAATAGTCTGTTATACAAATATCTGATATCAAATACAATTCTGAAATATCATCATACTTACTTACATTATGAGCAAACCCTTTATATTGATTCAAGTCTAATTGGTCTGAAATAAAATAGTGTGTACGTACCAAAATAATATACTCATCACCTAATTCTTTTTGATATTTTACTAAATCCATATGCAACTCGAATTTATATTGACCTTTATCATAATACTCATCATCTCTCCATGTTGGTGCGTATAGTATAATTTTCTTATTTGCAGGTAATTTTAATTTTCTTTTGATTTTCTTTGCAATCTGGTCCATATCTATTTGATACAACAAATCATTTCTAGGATATCCGCTCTCAAGAATTTCTTTATCATAAAGAAAAGCAGAACCAAAAACTTCAGTCGAAAATGCATTGTCAGATATTAAATAATCCCAAATTCTTGATTGTTCATATACTTGTTTCTTATACAATGGTGTTGCAGACATAACCTCTTCTTGATCAAATACAAGCTTTTTTAACGGTGTACCATGCCACGTCTGTATAAAAACTGTATCTTTTCTTTTTCTCATCCAAACAGGTTGTCTCATATTAAAAATAAAATACTTACTTCTTCCCAAATAATATGCATATCGTATCCCAAATCTTTTTACTTTCTTACATGGATACGGAAATTTCGTTTTTTTATCAACACTCCATATAAATTTATATTTACCAGGATATGTTTTACTCATATATTCAAAGATATTCTTTGGGCTATCCGCATAATTTCTTCCGAGGAAAGTTTCACACATAACGTAATTTTGCTTGATACTCATCTTTGAAAAATAATGAAAATACAAATATGTCGATAACAATTTACGATTATGTAATAATTTTTTTGCTTTTTTTCTACCTAAATGGAGATTTATCCAAAACAAACTTTTTTTACGATTTCCATTTCTCAATGCGGCTATCAAACGCCTTTTATAAAAATTTTGTTCACTAATTAAATGTACATTCCATTGTTTTGAAAGCTGTACCATTTGAAGAAACCGTTCATTCTTCCAATAACTCATTTCACTACGTCTTAGTCTAGTCACAAAATAATTACAATAATAGTTAATCATCTTTTGTTCCAATATCTGTTGTACCGTAGGAAAACTCAAAAGCTCTTCTGTAGATTTCATATATGCATAGAGCATACTATCAAATCGATTATCATAATTAATCTGATTAATAGAAGGATACTGTACTGGGTTATTTCGTTTTCTTTTTACGTACATTGCTTCTTGAACATAAATCGCACTCTTAATTAACGTAAATAATTTTGAAACAAATATTAAATCAGTGAATACCGGTATGCTCTCATCAAAAGTCAGATTATTATCCAATAATAAAGATCTACGAATTAAAATGTTTAAGGCAGAAATGTTCTTTAAACCTTTTCTTTTTTTAATCCTATTCTCTACAAATTCATATACGTCTGCATTTAATCCCATTATCTTAACAGAATTATACATATCATCTTCTTCATCTAAATCATTCTTCTCGGTCTCTGTTCCTAGATTATCCGTATCAATTTCATTTAATTCGTTTTTCTCCTCCTTTTCTTTTCTAACAGCAAGAAAACTACTTCTCTTAAACCATGTTGTGATTTTTTTACCAT
>NZ_CBDLAM010000226.1:0-4567 GCF_965301125.1 Anaerosporobacter sp.
TAACCAATATTCTTTTTTATTTACCTATTGACTTTTGATAGTTGGTCTTTCTTTTTCCAGTCCTTTTCCCAGCCCTGTACCTATACGCTTACTCCGTCTTTCAGCCTGTATATATGAATCATAAATTTATTGCATCCTTCAACTGAATCTCCCTTACAGTTTCTACTAACAATCACATAGTTACACAGTCAATCAAATAGAGCCAGCATTTCATTACCTCATAGGTGTCCACCACTTTTCTACCTCCTTTCCTCTTGTAATTATTTTTGAGTAACAAAAAAGAGCCTTTTATTGTCATGCTCGGGACATAGAAAATCTTATACACCAATATATACCTCTACCAGAATGTCATTCCACTGGCTCTTTCTTAAGTATGTTCCACACTTTTTACGGTATGCCTGTGCTTCTTCAAAATGAATCAAGAAGCTTTCAATCAAAACATCTTCTTCCTTCTCTACTTTATTTCTTTGAAAATTCAAGTACCATTTGACCACACTATCTGGACAGGGAGTTATTTTTTTTACGATCTTATCTACTAGCTTTTTATCTGCTTCAGTCTTCTCACTATTCAGCAATTCTTTCATTCTGTCCTTCACTACCTCCAGACTTGTTTTCTTTTCTTCCAGACTTCGTTCATAACTTTCTTCGGTTGGAACTAAAAATTCATATTCTTCTTTCATCTCCTGATAACTTTGCTCCAGTTTCTCCTTCCTATCTTTATAATCTGTTATGTCAATGCACCCATCCAGATACCCTGACAGCAGATTTTCCAGACGCTTTTCTATCTGTTCCATATCTTTTTTTACCAGAGTGACTTCTTTATGTATTCTGGTGCTTCTGTCTGGAACATAATTCTTTTCCATCACAGCAACCAGTTTATTCACCATTTTCTCTGGATTTCTCATCATCCTGTCCATGATTTTCTGTACCTCTTCCCAGTCCTCTTCGGAAATGATTGGGAGAAAATCTGCTTTCATATAGACGTATCTGCTACGATCTTTATTTTTTATCCTATTATGTGTGAGATAGTTGCTCGTCACAGATTTACCGTAACATTTGTATCCAGCATAGGTTTTATTCCTTAGAATATTCCATATTTTCCCGCAGCTCCATACAGTTTTATTTCCAATTCCACTTTTTCCAAGTTCCATTATTTTCCTTGAAATTGCTTTTTTCCCCATCCCTCTCAAGTACATCTGATAGATAAGCCGAACATTTTCTGCCTCTTCTGGTATAATTTCATAGGTATTATCTACCGATTTCTCTCCACGGATTAGCTTATATGCGTAGATATTTCCATTTCCATATAGAACTCCACGTTGTCGGCTGGTTGCCTGACCTGCAAGTGCACGCTCACTGACCTTCCTTGATTCCTCTTGAGCCAATGCTGAAAAAATTGTTAGTCTTAACTCCCCATCAGAATCTAGCGACCATATATTGTCATTGAAAAAGAACACTTCCACATTCATATCAGCCAATGCACGGGTAATATTGAGAGAGTCTACCGTGTTACGTGCAAATCGGCAGACCTCACGAGTAATAATCAAATCAAACTTTCCGTTTTTAGCATCCTCCAACATATTCATGAAGCCCTGACGTTTTTTGGCAATTGTACCCGTAAGTCCCTCATCAACATACAACCCCACACTCTTCCAATTGGGGTGAAGCTCACACAAAGATTTTAGCCATATCTTCTGTGCCTCTAAGGCATTTACCTGTTCTTCGTGCTGAGTGCTGACCCTTGCATAGAGGGCTACTCTAACCTGCCCCTCTTTTGTTCGGTTCGACCTTGGTTTTACAAAATAGCCCATGCTATTCATATTATTTTGTATTATAGCAGTTTCGCTCATGCCACTTCTCTCCTTTCTTCCTTGTTCCAATCATTGACAGACAGCCTGTAGGTTTCTCGATTAATTTCTCCTTGTTCATATAGTACCTCCAGAAGAAAAAGTCCTATCTGTTTCTCTATATTATCTACTTTATTTCGAACATTTATTTTCTTTATCATAGTCTTTCCTTTCTCGGAGCATGCCCCTAAATATGCTGTCTATCTATTACAATGATATATGCTTATGATAAGGCAAATTACGGCTCATACTCCGCTCTAATTTATTTCATTATGTCAATGCCTTCGATATAACGTTTACCATTACTCTTTCCCTGAGTAATATTGTTCTTTGCTTTTATCGCCTTGTATAAAGATTTTGAGAGAGCGTTGGATTCTGGTATTTCTAGAAATCCCTTTTCAGTCGCCCAAAGCTGGTATTCTTGTCTCAGCTTTTCATAGGAAACTCTATGCTTGTCCTTAGCATATATCTTAGCTTCAACAAATCCAGCTTCAGGGAAACACTCTTCAACCTTCCTTTGCAAGAAAGCATCCGATTCATCCTGTACGGAAAACCTGAAATCTTGCTGTCGAAGCTCATGTAAGGCAATCATTGCCTTATTGAAAATTCCTGGAAGTTCTTTATATAGCTTGCTTTTCAGATTTCTATCTTGCTCTTCCTCTGTGAAAATCCTTGTCCAGTTCAAGATTAAATACCGTCTTTTTATAGCCTTATTCGGTATCTCTTTTCCTATTTCCGGAAGATGATTTGTCGCAATAATTATATTGAACATAGGTTCAAAAGTAAAACGTGCTCCATATTTTATTTCAGCATCAAGCGGCTCAGAACAAATCGCCTTCTTCACGTTTGCATCAAACAATTTTTCAAGTGTTATTCCATTTTCTAGCTCATGCAAGACATTGAGTCTGGAAGAGGCTAGCTCATATCGTGCAAAAGCATTTGTTCCATTGATAACACTAATTGGAGTATGTGTTACATTGGTAATTCCAACTAGCTTGGTTAATATACTTAAAAAGATTGATTTACCATTATTTCCCAAACCATTACAGAGAATGATCCTGTTATGGCTTATTTCTCCAGCTATTGCAACTCCCAGCACTTCGTACAATGTCTTTTCCATAGCCTTACTATTACTTACCTCTGAAACATACTGGTCGAAACGTTCACAGGTAGCAGTCTCATCATATGAAAAATCAAGAGCTGTGATTGCCCGATATTTTGAAGAATGTTTCAACAAGGTATTGGTTTTGAGGTCATAGACCCCATTTTTCATCACAATATGCTCTTTATCTGCTCCCAAATTATCTGCATAGGGAACAAGAAGCTTTGTATGGGAAAATATAGAGTTTATATTCTGAAGCTCCCACTCAATGTCAAATTCGTCTGTATTATCAATGAAGTCCGAAATCAATTTCTGCATTTGGACGTCATCCTGTCTGACATAGATCCCCTTATTAGAGGAGTAGACATAGTAGCTCTGGTCTTTTGAGTTGAACACAAGGTTTCGGTACTTTGCCAAGCTCTCTGCCACCTCACGAATTGTTATATCACTCATAGCAATTTATCCTTTCTCGTACTCAGACGGTAACTATTACCCCTGTACCTAGTCAACACTAGGTACAGGGAAATCCTTTGATTATTCATCATCTTCATCCTCGTAGAGGTCTTCTTCATCCTCATCTTCTAATTCTTCCTCTTCGTCTACATCTTCTTCCTCTGACTTTAGTATGGATACAGTAGCTCTTTTAGATTTTAGGGGGTTCTCTTCCTCTATAGGCTGAATCTCCGAGATATTATTGTATGTTTTTCCATCTTTTTTATTGATTTCTATCTTTATAAGAATTTCTTTGCCTACATACTCATGGGCATCCTCTACCTCACCCAATGCATATATAAGCTGTTCTGTAAGACTCCCTGTTTCATAGTCACCTTCTAACATAGCTGTTGCAGAAGCATAGAACTTCTTTGCTCCATCCGCAAGCCTTTTGAACGGTTTTACCACCAGAAAAGCATTTTCTCCCTTTGCTGTAAGTGATTTTACTTCTGCGATATACTCCTGCCCTTCCTTTAGCCTCTCACATTTACGGAATATGATTGCCTCTTCTTTCTTCATTCTAGAAATACTTTTAGATTTGTAATTATGAACAACTGCCATGATTTTTTCCTCCTGTTTAAGTGATGTTTTTTGAATTACAAACTCATTTTATCACTGAAACACTCGACAATCCTGTCATGTTTCATCGTTTATCATCTCAGCTTTACATGCTTATCTTTGCCAAAACAGGGTCAATTTTAACCAAAAGAAAAGCCCGCAAACCCTATCTAAATCAAGAGTTTTACGAGCTTTTCTATTTTGTCCCCCCTGAATCAATTTTTTTCATTGGATAACCTACAGTATGTACCCCTTTTTCCTTGCTGCCCTCCAATCTTTTGTCAATTTTGCATTTGCAACTGTTTTCCCTCGCAATACGAGAAACAACCCTTCTCCCATATCAAGGTATAGATATTTCTTCTGCAACAGTTCTCTCATATCTGGCAAACAAGGCTTTACTTCACTTCTAACCGTATTCCGTAGCACTTTACTCCGAAACTTATTCCAACTCCTTCGTGCTCTTTTCCCTGCTTTTTCATACCCTTTATTTCCCTTATGACTCAAAAAATAGCTGAACATATATTTATTCATATTTTTTTTACTTTCTGCCTTCTTCATATCTCTAGAA
>NZ_CBDLAM010000226.1:4577-5316 GCF_965301125.1 Anaerosporobacter sp.
GTCCAACTGAGATTCAATCACAAATACTCAAACATTATGCCGTCGCTTTTCATTAAATACACAATAATCATTATTACAGGAAAAATAGTTACATTTTTCCTTTCCACACTGAGCCAGATATTCCTTTTTCATCTTCTGTATTTCTATATAGTATCTGCAATTCATGATTTTTATCTCATACTTCTGAAATCTAACCCCCTCTATCTGCTCTGATTCTTCCAAACTTGGTCGGATGCTCATAATGACGTATATCCAAATATCATTTGCAAGAGGTATCTTTTTCTTCTGTTTCCGAATATAGGCTTGAATACCCATCGTATATTCCTCTTCCGAATACTCTAGTCCTCTGAGCTCATATTTACGCTTTCCAATCACAACTTGTGAAGTTGAAGTATCAGCAGATGAATTAAATATTTCTTTCATCTTAGCACCACTCCAATTTTTTACTTTATATACAGCATCAAAGAATTGAGGAGTAGGATAGGTATTAAGTATATAGCTTATCACCGCATTTTTATTTTCTTTTCCATCAAGTTCAATCACCTTAGTATCTGTATTTTTAAAGTTTCCTTCGAAAAATCTTCTTCTTTTTCTCTTTGCCGACTCTAGCTTAATATTCTTCTTTTTATTATCCTTATTTTGCTTTTTATTATTATATTTTTCTATGTCCCTGTTATATAAAATCGTCAACTCACCTATTCTCATCCCGAGAGAAGCCAAATAGTAAAATCTATAATCC
>NZ_CBDLAM010000227.1:0-5234 GCF_965301125.1 Anaerosporobacter sp.
AGATAAGTTAGTAGACATATTTTCAAGTCTGGAATTAGGGAATTTATCTATATCCCTAATTCCAAGCTTTAATAATTTTAATCCATAAACTATATATCCAGCCTCACTGCTCGCTTGGGACCATTTTAGAATCTTGTTTTTTTCTTTCTACTTACTTGAAAACCCTGATATTGATTTCACTACCTTATCTACTGCTGTTTTCTCTACTAAGAAATTTTCTTCTCCATTTATAGATACTCGATAGAAATTCACTCCATCGTATGGTAGATATGTTACATGTAGTTCTTCAAATTCATCTGAATTTCTTGTGAAAGTAAACTCATATACAGGTGTTGTATCACTAACTTCTTTTTTGATATTACCAGTCGTTGTTATTCCTGTTATATCTTCATACAGTTCCTTAAATGCTGTCTCTTCTACTTCGCTACCATTATAATAGTATAAGTATTCTGGTACTTCTTCACTATCTTCAGTAGAGTCTGTATCATCAGTAGAATCTGCGTCTTCTGTAGTATCTGTATCTTTCGCAGTTTCTTCATCTTCTTTTACTTCTGTTTCTTTATCTGGATTAGGAGCAACTGTTAATTCGTACGTTTTACCATCTGCTTTAACAGTTAGTGTATCTAGACTTGCTATATCAATTTGTGCAACCACATTATATACAAAATCGTAAGCCGTTATATCAAGCATAGTTTCAATTGTTGATGAATCAATTGTATATACAGCATTCTCGTACTCTCTTCCATCTGCTATAACTTGAACATAATATTCACCATCATCATTCTGATCTCCAACTAACAATGTTAACTTATAATCCGTACGTATTGTCTGTTCTTCTTGTGTATCATCTTCTGATGCCGATGTTGTATCAGATGTATCACTTGTAGAATCATTACTTTCATCAGTTGTCGAGCTATCATCTGTTGTAGAACTCTCAGCTGTCGTTTCTGTGTAATAAGATAAATCAATTGTAGCACTTGGTTTATCCAAGCCATATTTACTTAAATCAGAACTATTATAATCAACACATTCACTTAATGTTACAGATCCATAACTTCCTAAGTAAGTGTCAAATTGCGATGGATCACCTTTTTGAACTGTACTATATGGTTTTGATATCTTCCACGCATAGTATTCACCTGCATCAGATGCACTTTGATCATAATCCGCTTTAAACACATCTCTACCATTTTTATTGACATTAATCGAAGTTATATTCGTTGTAGTTATTGTAGGGAATTCTTCAATTGCAAGCATCTGTGTTTGTGTATAATTGAATGCTGAGTATATTCCCTCTTCAACTGCATAAACAGTATTGCTATCAGAAAGTTTAGCATAGTAGCCCGATCCAACTACTAAAGAATCTCCTATGCAAAATTCAAATGTAGTTTCATCATCACAAGTTACATTAATAGTAAGTGCTGGTTTATCTAAACCATATTCACTTAAATCTTTTGCGTCCTCTAAAATCATTTTCTCAGCAGTTAAGCTTGATATTTCACTTAACATATTAGTTATATTATCTTGATTTATTGGCGCTTTTGTGTCTGATTCATCAATCCATGTGTCATCCGACTTCCTATATGTTAATGTTGTACCATTCATTGTATATGAAATTTCTGTTACTTGATCTGATTCAATGGTTGATAAACTAATTGTATCCTCTGTCTTAACTTCCTCTTTATTCTTATTAACAACAAGGAAATATAGAAGAATCATTAGGATTAATACCACAAGAAGGATTATTAATGTACCCGCTTTCTTCTTCTTTCTTGCCATTATCGTTTCCTCCTTCTTAACCATACAACTACACCCGTTAAGATGAAGGCTCCAGGAATAATTAAAATTACAAATACTGACCAACTATTTGACTGTGCACTTGAAAGTGTTACATAACTATCGTCAAATGTCTTAGTCGGTATCGCTAAAGTCTCAACTGAAACATCAGCCATCCAGTTTATCGTACTTAGTATTAAATCCGTATTACCTAATTGTGCATAGGAAATCATGGATTCATCTAAAAGATAATTGGAAGCATATACTACAACCTTTGTTTCCACATCATCAATCGTCTCAGTGATAGCTACTCCAAGTGAAAATGGACCAGCTACATCTGTATCTTCTTGGTCATAAACTTGCGAATTAATATCTGTCTTGGCATACGCTTTATCCGAGGTATTCAATAATTCTTCAATTGTTAATGTACTACGTACATCAGCCATAATTTCAATTCCCTTTGTTGCTGGTACAACAACAGGCTTCTTATCAGATTTCACATCATTTGTAATATCATGACTTGAGATTTCTGGTATTAGATAAGTAGGCATCTGAGACATATGATAGTTACTATCACCCTCTATTACATAACTATCAACTAAAGATACTCCATAATAGTTTAAGATACTATTGAAGTTAGGCATATCTTCTGTTGATACCATATAGTTTGGAAGTATAATAGCCTTACCACCATTCTTAAGGTAATCCATAATCATTTCAGTTTCATCATCTGTATAATCATATACTGGTCCATTTAACAATAAGAAGGAACAATCTTCGGGTATTGATTCCGCTGATAAGGTATTTAAAGTCTCTTGGTTAACATTTTGCTTCGTAAGATATGATGCAAGAGTTGTACTTATCTCAGCCTCTCCATGCCCTTGTACTGCGTACATCGTTGGTAGATCTTCAGATACTACGTATTGAATTGCAGATGTTATCTGACCCTCCACATCAATTCCAGTAACTGTTGTTGAGTATGAATAATAATCCATAGACTGTATTAGCATATCAGAATACGGTATATATTTGCTTCTTCCATTGGTTTCATCTACCACAATTATGCTATTATCAGCTACTTCTGTACTGGCGTCAACGTATTGACTTGTAAATTTCGGATAAAGAACTGGATCTTTCGTCACAACCTTCACATTGTCTGATAAGTTGTTGTACTTATCAACAATTCTTTTAATCATAGTAACTTCATTGCCCGATTCAGCAATATAGTAAATTGTGATATCATGATCAACATCTTTAACAAAATCCTTTGTAGCATCTGTTAATGTATATAACTTCTCACTACTAACATCTACTTTTAAGTCTAATTCACTTACAATCATATTTGCAATAAGAATTACAACAACTACGATCGTAGTAATTAATGAACTATATGCACCTTGTTTAAATTTTCTATTGGTAAAAGATTGTTTGAATCTTTCTTTCATTGTATTCTTCTCACTCATCGCACCTCACTCCTTTCCTATCTCCATCTTCTCTTATTAAGAGATTGAATTGTTAAGAATATAAAGATAACGACAATACTTATATAATAAACAATTCCGGCTAAATCGAGTATTCCATTCATGAAGTTATCAAATCGATCAATTACTGAAAACCAATTAAATACTTTCACAACCAATCCATCATATAAGGAAGGTTTTACAAAATACACAATGGTACATGCTGCCTCAAGTACTACACCAAGTCCAATAGCCACCGTAGCATTATGTACCATAAAGTACAAGGCAATAGCTATTAATAGTGCTATAGCAGAGAAGATTAACCATGCTGCTTGATTGCTTGTAGGTAAAAGACTTACTATCCCTTGCATTAAGTAGGTAACCAATAATACGACAAATGTTACAACTGCTGCTATGGCTTGACTTTCAACCAAGGCTGATAAGAATAAACCTATAGCAAGATAAGCAGCCCCAACTAGAATAAATCCCAATACTCCAGTGTAAGCTAGTTTAAAAGACACTGTACCGTATTTGCTTAATATAAGCGGATAGAACATTGTTATTACCATAGTGCTTAAAAAAACTGTTAACACTGCTAGATATTTTCCAATAACAATTTTGCTCACGCTTAATGGTGATGTAAATAATAATTGGTCCGTTTTTTGTCTCTTTTCTTCTGCCATTAGACGCATGGTCAGTATAGGCACAAGAATTACGAATACAAACACCATGCTATTTAAAACATATTCAAAATTCGCATATCCACCTTGTAAGTTATATGCCATAAAATAAATGCCCACGATTGCTAAGAAAAAACCAATGAACAAATATCCAACCATAGAGGTAAAATAGGAACGTAATTCTTTCTTAAATATTGCTAACATTCTTCTTCCTCCTTTTCTGATCCGTTCTTGTTATTCTCAATCTCTTCTTGATTCTGTTCTTCTTGATTCAGATTTTCTTCATTCATATCTTTTTTATTTTGTCTCTTAATCTGTCCCAAAAAGCTCTTTTTCTTCTTGTCTACTTTAGCAGTATTCTCGGTTAATTCAAGGAAGATATCTTCTAATGACATAACTTTTCTATCTAATCCGTAAATTGGACATTCTGCTTCTACCATTCTATAGAATAATTCCTCTCTTATATCAAGAGCTTCTTTCGTTTGTATTTCCACATCAAGCAAATCTGCTTCTGTTGAAGTTTTATAATCTACTTTAACAATTCCTTCTATCTTATCTAATGCCTTAGCAACCTTGTCTTTTGTCCCTTTGACAAGTAAATGTACTTTATTAGCACCTTCCAAATGACTTGATAAATTCTCTGGTGAATCACTAACAATTAATTTACCTTTATTAATAATCATTACTTTATCACATACGGCACTTACTTCAGATAGAATATGAGAACTTAATATAATCGTATGATCTTTACTTAGGCGTTTTATTAAATCACGAATCTCAATAATTTGTTTTGGGTCTAACCCTACTGTTGGTTCATCTAATATAAGTACTTCCGGATATCCTACAATTGCACCAGCTAGACCAACCCTTTGTCTATAACCCTTTGATAAATGTTTAATTAGTCGAGTACTTACATCATCGACTTTAGTCATCTTCATAATATCTTGAATCATCTTAACGCGTTCACTTTTTTTCACATATTTAATCTCTGCAATAAATTCAAGATATTCAATAACCGACATATCAAGATACAACGGTGGTATCTCTGGTAGATATCCTATCTTCTTCTTAGCTTCAATTGGATCTTCAAACACATCATATCCATCAATTGTAACAGAACCTGAAGTAGCAGCTATATAGCCAGTAATCATGTTCATTGTTGTTGACTTACCTGCACCATTTGGTCCAAGAAATCCCAATATCTGCCCTCTTTCAACAGTAAAACTCAAATCATCTACTGCGAGATGATTTCCATAGCTTTTTACCAAATTCTTAACTTCAATCAAAAGTAACTCCTCCTTTTTTATAAGTATAAATC
>NZ_CBDLAM010000228.1:0-5199 GCF_965301125.1 Anaerosporobacter sp.
TCTACACCTCATTTACCATTACCAGGAATAATCTTTCATCGAGGTATTCCATTCCTTTGTTTATTCCCTATTGCTTGATTTCTCTTTCTAGTTTTAATCGTCTCTCTCTCTCACTACTCTTCTTAACAAATGAAAATAATTACATACACTCATAATTAATAATAATTAGAACCATTCTTAGATGTTTAATCATTAGTTATTGTCACTATTTATTAACTTGTATTTCCAGTGTTAAAACAAAAACATCTAATATTCTTATTTGCGCCTAATTATCTTCATGAATATGCTGATATTTAAAATGGATTCTTAAAGTCAGAATATATAAAAGAACTATTTATAATAAAAATATTAACTTTAAAGTTTTCAAAACTATTAAAACTAAAATTACAGATTGTGGTATCTGCCCAAATGAGCGAGAATAGAACGATTGAAACGAGAATCATGAATTTATTCATGATATTGTTCACAGCGGAATATCTTTGGTAGATGCATCTTTGACGCACAGAAAGAATAGGTATTATTTACTATTTTTTTTAGAAACTAATTATATAACAAAAAATTACATATGTAAAGAATAAAATGTAAAATAATCACAATAGTAATATTCCTTTAAAAACAAAAAATCTTTTATCCAACAAATAAGATATTAACATTATTCACTATATTTCCCACTAATCATTTGCTATAATGGAACAAATTTATAATTATTATGGGAGACCAGTATGAAGAAAAGTAGGCTATCTTATGATGAGTGGAAATGTATTTTATCAAAGAACCAGACAATTGAATTAGTTGATAATAATATTATTAACGGATATGTCAGCTTAATCGACATCAAAGAAGTTTCATCGCCACAAATTTGGAATTTCAACGGTGAAGATATTGTTGTTTGCCAAAATGGCTATAAGTGGTTATCTATATTACCACGCGATGAGCATTTTTGTATTACAGCAATGATGAATAACGAAAATGAAATCCTTTTATGGTATATTGATATGATATGTAGACAAGGCCTGGACGCTGATGGTATCCCCTACTTTGATGACTTATATTTAGATTTGGTAGTATACCCTAATGGTAAAATAGTTGAAGATGATATGGATGAGCTGGAGGAGGCATTACAAAAAAAAGATATTACACTAGAGCGATTCCAACTAGCTATAGATACTTGTGAACATTTAAAAATAGGCTTATTATCAGATATTGAATTATTTAAAAAGTTTACATACAAGTGCATGAATTCTATAAGTAAATAAAAACCAACCATACTTTATCCGGTTACAAGTATGGTTGGCTCTGAAATTACTATCTTATTAATTATTAAAGTACTTCTCTTATCTTATCAATCAAACTTATATCCGCTGGTAACCAGTCGACGGTATCTAGAGTATCCTTAGTTAGCCACTTAGCCGATTTATGTTCATTAAGTACTAAGTCTCCTGATTTAACTGTGCATAGAAAACAATGCATAGTCAAATGGAATTCTGGGTAATCATATTCCACCGTATCCAGTAACTCTCCTACTTCAATAATGGTATCGAGTTCTTCTTTGATTTCACGAATTAGAGCTTGCTTCGGTGTTTCTCCTTCTTCTATCTTTCCACCTGGAAACTCCCAGCCATCTTTAAATTCTCCGTATCCTCGTTGCGTTGCAAAGACCTTATCTCCATTTCGTATTACTGCTGCAACAACTTCAATTGTTTTCATCTGCTTACCTCACTTTATGGCGTTTGAACTTAGTCGTAGATCATTGTCTTCTCTCTATTCCTAACAGATATATGGCTTATAATCTATGTCAATCACAAACCTATAGAATATCTACTCTATTTATGAGTTAATATATTCATAAATATCTTCACGCACCGGTGTCTCTAAATGATACGTAATCTCTACTGCATTCTTATCTGTATCTTTCATGACAATCGGCTTCAATTCTCCAGTTGGTTCAATTTCTCCTAAAAAGTAAAATTCTTTTGAAATATTATCATCTTTATTCTTTCTAACAAATAGATAGATCTTTGTCCCATTTTCTTTTGCATGTATAATTTGTTGTACATCTTTTGATTGTATGGTTCTTGGTTGCTTAGACAAAGCGATGATTGTACTTTGATTAACAAAGCGATCCTCATATCGTATACTAGCATTTATAGATTCATCTTTATTATAATTAATAAACACTGGAAATGTATTGGTTTCTTCATCATATTTATAACCACCAATATTTTGAGCCACAACATTAGTATCCCAATTTAATAATCTACATACATCTTCATACGTATATTTTTGGTACAATACAAAATTTGTGTTTTTATATCGATTAGAATAATATGTCTGATTCCTACGAATACCAAAATCGATCAGATCATTAAGACTCTTCTTAAAGTTCGGATCCATTAATTCCTCTTGAAAAGTTTTTGATGGCTCTAACAAACCATCTTCTAGCTTTACGAATACACTTCTTGCATATTTTTTCTTATTTATTTCACTAGTAACAAACTCGTTTGTTAATACTTTAAGTGCATTTGAATTACGATTTACTTTAAACCAATCCATAAGCTTATTATTCGATAAACCTGTATGATACGCTAGTAGTCTTTTTAAGAGTGATAATTCTTCTAATCTTTTACCTTTTGCAATCTTATCGGATACAAATATTAGCATTTCCTCTTGGACTTTTGAAAAGGTAATATGATAATCATCTTCATATTTCTTTAGGAATTCATGATACGATCCTAAACTATTGTTTTCAAAAAATAGTATCATATCAATAGCTCCATATTCTTCAAAGTCCTCGTAATTTGGAATATACCCTAATTTATTCTTTAGGCTTTGATATTCCGCTTTTAGAAGTTGAATAGTATTCGTTTTAGCACTGTCAATTGAAGAAAAAATTCTTTTCTTTGATATTTCATCAAAATGAATCGTAGAGCTACCAGGTAGAATCCTTGCTCCTTCCATAACATATCTTCGTATCGTATCTTTATTATAGCTACGGTCACCCGACAATGCTATAGGAATCATAAAATTATTCATATAATTGCCTATAAAATCTAAGATAACAACGTATTCCTTATTATCCGCTTTACGCAAACCTCTTCCTAACTGCTGAATAAATACAATAGGACTCTGCGTTGGTCTAAGCATAATAACCTGGTTAATCTCAGGTATATCCACACCCTCGTTAAATATATCTACTGTAAATATATAATCTAGTTGGTCGTCTCCATCATCGTTAGTTAATCGTTCAATGCACTCTTCTCTTCGTTCCTGTGAATCATCTCCACTTAAGAAATCCGTCCGATATCCATGTATATTAAACTTTTTAGAAAGCTCTCTCGCTTCGTCTTTCCTACTACAGAATACTAATCCTTTGACTCTATCCCCGCAATAGCTGTAGAAGTTCATCTTTTCAATAATATAATTCACTCGTTCCTCGCAAACTAGGTTATTAAAATTTTGAACTCCAGTAGTATCATCGAATGTTTGTCCATCTATTTCTAAATCTGTAATGCCAAAGTAGTGGAATGGACATAATAAATTTTCTTCCAATGCCTGTTGCAAACGTATTTCATATACAATATTGTGATCAAATAATTCATATATATCAAAACCATCAGTACGATCTGGACTCGCTGTCATACCAAGCCAAAAACTCGGCGTAAAATATTCCATGATTCTCTTATAACTATCAGCTCCGGCTCTATGCACCTCATCAATAATTATGGTATCAAACTCATCTTTTGAAAATCGATCTAGAGTATCCTGCTTTGCCATCATCTGCATAGTAGAAAACAAATAGTCTGCGTCATAATCCTTTGATGTACCTGAAAGTAAACCAAATGTCTTACTATCACCAAACACCCTCTTATAGCTTTTAATTGCCTGTTTTGCAATCTGTTCTCTATGTACAAGAAACAACGCCTTTTTAGGATTAATATCTCGAAGGGCAAATGCAGACGCATAGGTTTTTCCAGTACCTGTAGCTGATATTAGAAGAGCCTTATCCTTACCTTCCATACATATCTTACGTAAATTTGCAATAAATGCAACCTGCATCTTATTCGGTTGTAATTTATATTGTTCAATTGAGGTAACTTCTGCTTGTTTAGCAATTACTTTCTGTTTTTTAATTAATTCATAGTTTATTTCATATTGCTCGATAAACTCTTCAAATGATCTCGATGAAGTAGAACTCCACAAATCATTAAATTCCTCAAGAATCCGATTCGCATATTCTCCTTGTTCCGTAGAAATAATTTGAGTATTCCATTCCTTATTCTTCGTTAGCGCGCCCATAGTTACATTAGAACTACCAACTATAATACGATATATTTCCTCTTCTCTAAAAATATAACCTTTTGTATGAAATCCCTCTCCCGCCTCATTGGATTGATACATCTTAAGCTCAATATTAGAAAGGCTTGCAATCTTCTTTAAGGCCTTAGGTTCGGTAAAATTCAAGTAATCTGTTGTCAGAATCTTTCCCGGTATTTTCTTTTCTTCTAGTACCTTTAACGTCTGCAAAAGTGGAGTAAGACCACTCATTGTAATAAATGCCACACTAATAAAAAATTCGTCACACCTTAGTAATTCATTTTCTATGGAAGATAATACTTTTCTCCCCTCTTTATAATTATTGGAGACAAACTGAGGTTTGTAGGCTAAGTTAGAATTGACTTCAAGATTAATGCATGCCGTTTCAAATCCTTGTTTCATCTCTTCGATATGATTATTCCGCAAAATTAGGTCTCCTTTTTATAAAATTAGGGGCTAATATCATTGGAAATTACCATATAATGATCCATACTAACACCCCTTTAATCCATTATATCGCATAAAGTAAAAAAATAATATAATATTCGATTTATAACTTCTCTCAGAAATTTTACAGAGTTTGATATAGTGTACTTCTTGAGAACTTCCCCAAAATACAGTATAATGCAAACCAGTACTTTAAAATACGGTGACTTTGTGTTGCATACAGTAATTTGCGACGGAAATAAATATGCATACTGATATGTATTTTTCTGTTTCGTTTCATGTCCTAACCTGTAAGTAATCTCCAATTATAAATAATTCTAAGTCCGTTTTATTCTTTCTTCATAAAGTAGTTTTAGAAACTTATCAGCCTTCATTCCTATCTTTATTTAATATTTAGTTTTTAAGGTCAATCAATTTCAACTCATTCTATGCATCTCA
>NZ_CBDLAM010000229.1:0-3532 GCF_965301125.1 Anaerosporobacter sp.
GTCTTGGAGGAATATATATTTCGTTTTACACTGTATGGTTGTTTGAAAAATGTATTTAATTCGAAAATATGGGCAATGGCATTGGTAAGCATCTTATTTTCTTGTTTGCATATAAAAGATGGTGTTGGAGTAATTGATTTATTATTTTATTTTTTGTTTTCAATATTTCTTTGCATGATTATAGATAAAATGAAAAGTCTATGGTGGGCAATAGGGTTTCATACGGGTTGGAACTATATAGCAGATGGTGGAAATATATTCAAGGTGTTATATAAACAGGAAACTGCCATGCAAATTTTCACCCTAAAGATAATCCTCTTAGTAGGTATTGTTATGGCAATTATTGGTCTTTGCACTTTTGAAAAAATAGTATTAGGGGGAAAAGAAAAAGATGGGGACTAAGGCAGTGGGAAAGAATAAAATTGGTAAATGGTATTTGAATATTGCAGTGTTCATCGCTTATATTCTAATGTATGTAATTAGTTTCAGCAAATTCCGAAGTAATATTAATTATGTTCTGACAGGTAGCAAGTGGCATAATAGTGGATTTGATATCGTTTTTATTATTCAAGAAGCCATACATACGGTATTACCGCAGCTTGTTTTTATCTTATTTAGCATTATTGTAATAAAGATTTTTTTTAAGGCAAATAACATCGAAGTACGAAGTGGAATGATCTTATTTAATCTTTTGATATTCGGGCTTATATTATCTTGTAATAGTTTGGTGAAGGCTTTTTTTGCTAATACATCTACAGTTATGATAAATAATGATATGCAACTAGATGTATTATGGAAGTCTATCAAGAAGATAGATAATTTTTGTACAGGATTAGATATTGCATTGAAAATGGATACTATCAAAGGTGCTCTTCAAACATTAATACTAAATATTAATGTGTTTTCAGTAGTTGGATTTGTTTATTTATATAATAAACTACAAAAGGAAATGAAAAAAAGTGTTCCAATATTGATTGTGTTAATAATTCTATTTCTTATTCTAGCAATGTTGTTCGGATTTGTGGATTTGTCAGGTCTAATTGTGTGGAGTGACTAAGTTTAAAAGGTTTAATAAATAGATAGGAGATGGACAAATTGCCAAAAAAAATTATATCAATAATTGTGGTAGTAGTATTAGTTATTGGGGTGTTATGGTTAGGAAATGAAAATAAACAACGAAGTGAAGAGGTTTCGTACACCGTTTCAGTTGAACCAGTTTCACTTACGGCTACTGTTAGTACAACAACTAATACTAATGGTGAGGTTAAAATAAAAGGAAATAAAGTTGAAAATGTGGTTCTTGATTACGATGCTGTTTTAAAGGAACTATTTGTAGATGATGGGCAAACAGTAAAAAAGGGGGAGCCATTGTTTAAAATTCAGAGATATTCTGAAGAAATATATAAACAGAAATTGATGGAATTAGAGAATACTCTTACTAGCTATGAAGATAAATTAAAGATAGCCAATGTAGTAAATAGCTCAGAGTATGATATAAAAGATAATCTTGTAAATGAACAGATATCAAGTGCAACAGCAAAGAAAAAAAAGTTAGAGTCTGAGTTGAAAACTCTACAAGATAAAAAAGAGAAGGAAGAAATTACACATAAAGAATATAGTGAGCAAAAGGATAGTTATGATGTTGCAATATTGGAATGTAAGGCAAATATTCAGCAGTTGAAGGATTCTCTTGCAGATATAAAAAAAAGTAAGATTGATAATGGTAGTAATACTAAGTTATTAAAGGATAGTATCAAGGAAGTTAAAACGCAGATTAAAACTTTGAAGAAAAGTCAGAATATAACTATTAAAGCTTCAAAATCAGGTGTTATATTTTGGAGTCAGGAGTTGTATGCAGGACTTTTAGTACAACAAAATCAGTCGATTCTAAAAATATTAAATACATCCAAAACAGATAATTGTTATGTTCAGGTTAAACTAGTTGAGTCAGAATATGAGAATTTAACGGATGACAGTAATATTTATATTAGTTATGGAAGTGGATTAAATAGTGAGAAGTATAAGGGGAAATTAGGGGATGTGGTGCCAAGAATAACATATACAAATGATATCGCATATTACAATATTAGAATTTATTTTGATGAAAAAGTTGATTTAATTGTGGATATGCCTGTTAAGGTACAGATTGAATCTAAGATTAATATTCAAAATAAAGATAAAGAAGAAAATAAAGATAATGAAGAAAATAATTATTATATTCTTCCTATAAATGCTGTGGTTTCTAGAAATGAAAAAAATGCAATATTTCTTTTTATGAAAGACGAAAATAAGAATTCATACTATGCAAAACTTTTATATGTGGATATTGTAACTAGTAATAATGATACAGTTATTGTATCGAGTTCAGAATTAGATAAAAACTCTGTGGTAATAACTGATGGAAATTATGATTTATATGGGGGAGAGAAGGTTGTATTAGACCAAGGACAACAGTCAGGGTATATGGATTTAAATTTATTTAATTAGTGAGGAGATATGAATTATGAAAATTCTTAGTTTAGTGAAATGTTCCTATGACTCACTAGTAAAAGATAAAATGAAATCCTTCCTATCCATATTAGGGATTATTATCGGAGTGATTACTGTTGTAACGGTTTTATCTATTAGTGAATATTTCAGAACCTATGTAATGAATGAGTATGAAAAGGTTGGAGACAATCTTATGTGGATAACTCCTGATTATAGTCAATCAAAGAATTCAGTTTTATCATTAGAGGATGTAGATAATATTAAGAAATTATCATTTATTCAGAGTACATCACCATATGCAGTAACCACAGAAAAACTTGATATAAACGGTAGAACTGGAAATGTTTCTGTTGTGGGTGTAAATGCAAGTTATAAAGATTTAAGATCATTAGATGTGAAAGGTAGATTTATCTGTGATGTTGATGATTTAAATTGTAATCGAATTTGTGTGATATCAGATTCTGTAAGAAAAAAGTATGTAAATAGAAGCATTGATCCGATTGGTAGTACAATTACACTAAATGGAGAAGACTTTACAATAGTAGGCTATTTACCATCAAAAAAAGAGAGTACTAAGAATGGGTTGGATGAAGATAATGCAATATACATTCCTTATAATTCATTTTGTCGGTATTATGAGAGTGAAAAGTTAGATATGTATATGTTTTCTATTGATGACGTAGCTTCAGTCACAAAGTATAAGACATTGATTCAACAATCATTGCTTAGCGTGAGCCAAGATATAAATCTTAAAATTGATAGTGTTAATGAAAATATGAAAAACATGCAGTTTGTATTTAATATTATTACGTGTGTAACAATATTAATTACTGCAGTGAGCCTTATGGTTAGTGGCATTGGTATTATGAATGTACTTCTTATGTCTATTACAGAAAGGCGATGGGAGATTGGTTTAAGAAAAGCACTAGGAGCGGATAATAGGACTATATTATTACAGTTTTTGGTTGAAAGCTTACTTTTATGTATAACAGGCGCGATAATCGGCTTATTTGTTAGTAAAGCTTCTGTTATTATATTATCT
>NZ_CBDLAM010000229.1:3542-5167 GCF_965301125.1 Anaerosporobacter sp.
ATGAAAGCAGCGAAATTCGAACCATTGGAGTGTTTAGAACAATAACTTTATTAGGGGGGAATAAGTGATAAAAGAATTTTCAAACGTACATATATTCGAATATAATGGTGTGTTTTTGGCAATTGACGTTGGAACTCTAAGTATATTTGAATTAAATGAAAACATGAAAGATTATTTACTTGGAAATAAAGTGGATAATCAGGAAAAAGAGATGATGGAAGAAGAGCTTACTGATTTGTTGAAAAAAGGGTATTTTCAAGATAGTGGAAAGCCTCAAAGTGTGGAGGGTATACTAAATTGTTATAATATTTCATTACAAAATACACTGGAATGTCCCTTAAACTGTAGCTATTGTTTTTCTAAAAAAATTAAATCAGATCCAAGGATAATGACGAAGCAAACGGCACATGATACATTACAGTTTATTTTTAATACATTTGATGAAAAGGCAGATTCTTTTGAAATCTATTTTACAAGTGGTGGAGAGCCATTAAGTAATTTTCCAATTATTAAGCAGGTATATGAAGAAGGTATTGAATTATCAATAAAATATAAAAAGAGATTTAAAACTGGTTTTACAACAAATAGTGTTTTAATGGATGATGAAAAACTAGAGTATTTAGAAGATGCTCAGATTGGTATGATGATGAGTGTTGATGGAACAGAGGAAGATCATAACAAAAATCGTATATTTTATAACGGAGAAGGTTCCTATAAAAATGTAATAGAAGTTTTAGAAAAGCTGAAAAATAGCGATAATGTTTGTTTGAATAATACACAGGCATTAACAGTATTGACACCTGATAAAGGAAGTTATATAGAAGTGTTAAAATATCTTGTTGACATTGGGTTCCGAAAAGTGAATATGAAATTAGCCAGAAATACTGAGAAAGAAAATCCACTTATGACAAAAGATATGTTGGATGATATCAAAAAAAAATATAGAGACTTAGTGGAATTTTTAACTGATGAGATATTACAAAATAGGTGGAAATATGTAATTCCAGTAATGGATCAGAATAATATGCTTGGACAAATTGTGATTAATATGGCATTGCGTAAAAAAGTGTTATATCGTTGTGATGCTGGAAAATCTAAATTTTCTATATTACCAAATGGTGATATTTATCCTTGTGATTTTATGTCAACTTTACCAGAGACAAAAATGGGAAATGTTTATTCGGGAATAGATTCTAATAAGCGAGAAAAGTGGAAGCAACTAACGTGTCTTGAATTGGAAGAGTGTAAGTATTGTTGGGCACGATATGTATGCGCTGGTACATGCTATTATAGTCGTTACATGAATGGAAATAAGCCAGATCTAATTGAATGTGAAATGATGAAATTTTTAATGGAGCGTGTAGCAGAAATGATTTATCGGATAAGATGTGATAATGTTGGTAAATTAAGACATCTGATAAAGCTAGTAAAAAACATTAAGGTAAATAGCCATGATGAATAAAAAATAAAAAGGATATGAGGGTATGATGAATAAAGAAACTATTTTAAAAGAAATTCAAGATATTTTGACGTAAATACTAAATGTAAAAATTGTCAGTGATATTACATATTAAACAAGTTTGTTAATAGATGTATTAGGGTTAGATTCTGTTATGCTATTAGAT
>NZ_CBDLAM010000230.1:0-5157 GCF_965301125.1 Anaerosporobacter sp.
ACATAACAAATACTGTACGATTAGCTACTTGGAAAACATTAAGGCTATGCTCTGCCAGTCCGCCTTTACAAGCTAAGTGATTTCCGCCACTACAAGGAGATTCAAAGAACCCCTTTTCTTCCATGTGATTAATAAGTTTCTCCATACCAGGACGATTAGTTGATTGTAATAATTTGATTATTGTTTCTTTAACTGACATTTATATTCCTCCGATTCTTCGTATGATTGGCATACGTTATAAGTTTTATTGTTAATAGTTATTGTTTCGTGATTAGGTGTACAGCACATACATTTGTTGCCATCATGATTATGTTTGCACGTTATATCAGGACACCCAACGAGTTGCATCATGAAATCCCCTACCTAAAAAGTTCTATGACTTTGTTTGCACACTTCTTACAAATGGTTACACCGTCAGCTAATATTAGATTTTCTGTAGAACCGCACGCCATACATTCGTCTTTATTTCCATATTTCTTTAGCACCACCGAATTGTTTTCAGACCAAATTTCGATTGGATCACCTTCTTTAATATCAAGTACACGTCTCATTTCCTTTGGAAGTGTTATTCTACCTAATTGATCTAAATTTCTTACTATTCCTGTATTCTTCATTTGACATATCCTCCTTATTTGTTATCACCGCACACGAACAGATACTTCGTATCTACATTAGTAGTTATTGCTGTTTGCTCTTTTTCAATAGATGTTGTATCAAATCCAAGGTCTTTAAGGTATTTGATCATCTTATTAACAGAACCCATCCGCTTTATACTAGCAAGAACTTTCGCATATTCATTCTTTACATTATCTTTTTTAATGTCGTATTCTTGTGCTAGCTCAACTATCTTCTTTGAGTTAAAAGTAGTACACTCATTAAAACTAGCTTCGAAGTTGATATTCAATGCTCTTCCTATTGAAGCGTAGCATTGGTTGTTGTATTTAAGTTCAGCACAAGCATTGCATACTGATTCCACTTCATCATACACCTTGTCGATTTCTGATAGTTTATCCTGCATTAGCTTTAAGTTTGCTCTAACACCACTTTCCAGCATGATTCTTTCTTTTTCTGCCTTTACTTGCTCATCATACTTTTTTGCAATGCTTCTTAAAGCTTTATATTCCACTGCCTCTACGAAGTTTCTTACTGTTACTTTTGTTATAGTACTCATTGACATATCCTCCTATTTGTGATATTCTCACATTGATTAATTTATTTAGTGCTTGAATCCTTTGAAATGGCCGTTTCTTAGGATTCTTTTCTTTGACCCATCTCGCTTAGCATAATTGATGCCAATGTATAAGATTCAGAAGTAGGAACTACTTCTAAAACATCGTTACATAATTGATTCCACTTATTAATTACACTCTTTGGTACTAACACATATTCGTTAGGGTCTGCTCTTATTGATTTCTTCTCATACATACAGTCATAAGGTTTCTTTCCTAACTGTGTAGATAAGCTGTTTTGCTTGCTTGTGTGTCTACTCAATGATTGTTCTCCTTCCCTGTGAAGATGCTTAACATTCCTAGTACATAGAAAAGTGCGCTTAGAATCAAAACTTGTGGAAATACTTGTCCGAATAAATTCGGCTCCTTAAATCCTTTATAACTAACTAGAACATCTACAACCAGTACGAATACTGCTAATACTGCACTTACAAAGTGAATAGTTTGTTTGCACTTTATTACGAACTTGACTACATATTCAATCCCGATTAAGATAAGCAATCTTACTATTTCACATATGTGCTTAATTATATTTAGCAAGGACTTAATAATGCTTCTTAACTCTGCTTTCAAGGCTTGTCCTCCTAACTCATACACATTTGTTGATTACAATCATTTATAAGCAACTGTGTAGTGTAACATGGTTTCCAGTTTTGTATAAACTGTCTAGCCTTATCAAAGTCGATTACAGCAATGTTGTTTCGGCTATTTACATTAAAGTAATCCTTAATATCATGGTTGCACTCTGCAAATACCTTTTTACCGATTTCTTTGTAGGCATTTGATTTTTTACCGCCTAGCAATGCTGTAACTTGATTATTGACTAACTTTTCTAATGTGCGTTGCTGTCCGTAATCAATTGTCATGTTATTTTCAAGCAATGAAACACGTTCTGCTACATTATCAATCATTAGTAGCTGCTCTCTCATTATTTCTTGAGTTGTAAGTGGTTTTTGATATGTCCCAGTTTTTCGGATATCTGGAAGTACTTTACTTGTTACCCATTCTGTAAATCTTTCAGCTGATTCTTTTCTACTTTGAAAAATTAGCTTGTACAAATTACTTTCGTTAACATAAAGTAAATTTTGTATTCCTCCTTGTGTAAGGGTAGGAATAGTATTCACACCCTTTTCATTTAATCTTTCTTTTACCTTAGATGGCTGAGACAAATCTAGTGATCTGCAAATGTCTGTTAAACAAAACATTGGTTCACTATCTAAATAAGAGGTTCTAACTTGTCCAAATTCTGCGCTTGTGAAAATTCTTAAATCGTCCATATATTTCTTCCTTTCTGCGTTATTTAATATGTAGTACATTTAAACAATTGTAAGCTGACTAGTTTCAAAGTCCTTGATATGTTCTTCGCTAACCTTGTAGCACTTACCCACCTTAAATGCTGCTAATTTTTTGCAACGAATCCATTTCCATACTGTAGCCTTTTCAACACCATATCTAGCAGCTACTTCATCACATGTGTATAATTTTGTCATAAAACGTCACCTCGTTTCTTGTTAATTATAGTTAATTATAGTTAGTTTTACTTGATTTTAGTTAAGTGATGTGATATACTTAATTTTGCGAGATTAAGTAATTAATAACTATTAAACTTTGTACAAGCAAACTATATTTTTGATATACTTAGTTTTACTTAAGTATAGGTACACTATACCATTGTAAAACTAATTAGTCAATACATTTTTAGTTTGTTTTGCTTAAGTATTCTAATTTTGTGAAAGGTGAACAAAAATGTATAGTATATTTGAACAATTGTTACTAAAATATGGTGTATCTGCATATAAAGTATCGAAAGAAACTGGTGTGACACAAGCTACATTAAGCACGTGGAAGTCAGGTAAAACAACCCCTAGTTCTGAAACGTTACAAAAAATAGCAAATTACTTTGGGGTAACAGTTGACTACTTAATGACTGGAATAGAAATAGGAGATAAGAAATCCGATCTTACACCGAAAGACGAAAGAGATATATCAAAGAAATTAATTGATACATTAGATCAATTAGAATCACAAGATGGCCTAATGTTCGATGGCGAAGTACTGGACGAAGAAACTAAAGAACTTCTAAAGATTAGCCTAGAAAGTGCGATAAAAACAGCAAAAATTAAAGCAAAAAAGAAATTCACACCAAAGAAATACCTTAAATAATAATAGAGGGGCGATCTAATTGTCGAACATCAAAAGTATTGTTGATGAATTGTTTAAAAAATATAATACTAATTCTCCTTACCAATTATGTGAAATGCTTGATATTGAAGTGTCTAGATGTGACCTTGGTACAATAAAGGGGTATTATTACCACGCATACAGAATTAAGCAAATATATTTGAACTCTAATCTATCCAGAAGAGAAGAAAAGATTGTATTAGCGCATGAACTTGGACACGCTATTATGCATCCCAATTCCAATACACCCTTTTTTAAAGCAAATACATTTACTTCTATTGATAAGTTAGAAAAGCAAGCGAATACATTTGCTATGTATTGCATCATATCGGATAGTGATTTAAACGAATGTAGTAATTACACTGTAGCGCAATTATCAATGATGTTTGGCTATGACGAAGAACTTATAAGGCTAAGGTTAACATGATAAAACTTTAGAAAGGGATGATTTTATGAAAGGTTCTGTACAGCAAAAAAAATCAACAGGTAAATGGTACCCAGTGATCTATGACAAGGAAACAAAAAAGCACAAATGGGGAAAAGGCTTTACATCTAGACGTGTCGCGGAAGCTGAGCTAAGAAAACTGCTTAATGCATATGATGATGGAAAGATAAAATATGGTAAGAATGAAACCTTTGAAGCAGTTTATAGTGATTGGGTAGAAATGATTGCTCCAGAACTCTATAAGTCTGCTACACAAATGATATGTATGAAAGGGAATATGCAAAAACATGTTATCCCTGTGTTTGGAGATATAGAAATAGACCGTATAGAAACGAAAGATCTGCAACGATTTTTCTATAAACTTAAAGTAGACAAGTGGATAGATGATGAAACTAATCTAGGGAAGAAAAAGCTAGTAAAGCTTCCTGCCTCTGCAGCAACTAAGAAAAAAATATATTCTCCATTAAATTCAATATTCAAATCAGCCAAGAAATGGGGGTTGCTCGATGTGAATCCATGTGATGATGTGGAACTAAAATCACCTGCGTTACAGCAGAAAGATACTTGGTCGAGCGATGATATATTTTACTTCTTCTCACTAGAAAGTGTACAAACAAGTGACTATTATCTGCCATTCTTGATACTTGCTACAACCGGAATGAGGCGATCAGAAGCATGTGGTCTTAAATGGTCAGATTTTCATGACACTTATGTACTGCTCAATCAGGGAGTTGATCAATACGGAAATGAAACAGATCTTAAAACAAATGGTAGTCATAGAAGAATTGATTTAATGGGGCTTACTATATCTGCTATAAATGAACAAAAGAAAAAGCAGCAACTGATAGGGCAAAGTATCGTTACTGCTCCAAATATATGCAAATATATAATAACAGATTCATTTAACAATCCAATAAATCCTTCTGTCATATCTAAAAACTTTAGAAAAATGATTATAAGGAATAATAAAGAGAATGAACGTAAACTCCCACAGATACCGCTTAAGAACTTAAGACATAGTTTTGCAACTATGCTTATTTATGAAGAATCAGTTAATATAAAAGTTGTATCAGAAGTTTTGGGTCATGCCCGGACAAGCACAACACAAAACTTCTATCAGGCATCTGCTGTTAGTATGCATTCATCCGCGGTTACTAAGCTAGAAAGCACCATTTTCAATAAGCCGTTAGAAAAACCGTTAGAAGCTCAAAAGAAAGCATAAAATAGAATGCTAGAAAATCCATATATTACAACAAGCACGAGACGGGATTCGAACCCGCGACCCTCGCCTTGGGAAGGCAA
>NZ_CBDLAM010000231.1:0-5115 GCF_965301125.1 Anaerosporobacter sp.
CTAACAAAGGGTTATGGGTTACCTTTATCAACCTAAATATATTATATAAGGAGACTTAAAATGGATCGAGCAAAATTGAATGAAGGAATGAAGAAATACACAATGGTTATTGCATTGCTAGTTGTTACCCTGTTTTTCACCTGGCAAACGGGAGGTAAGTTATTACTTCCTCAGAATGTGAGTAACTTGATATCTCAAAATGCATATGTGTTTGTCTTAGCAACTGGTATGTTACTATGTATCTTAACAGGTGGTAATATCGATTTATCTGTTGGCTCTGTTGTGTGCTTCGTAGGTGCTGTTGGTGCAAAGTTGATGGAAAGTATGGGGGTGAATCCTGTACTTGCTATACTAATAATGTTAGTGATTGGCACACTCATTGGTGCGTTGCAAGGCTTCTGGATTGCTTATGTGCGAGTTCCACCATTCATTGTAACGTTAGCTGGTATGTTAATATTCAGAGGATTATCAAATGTAGTGTTAAATGGGCAGACAGAGTCTATTACGTCAAAAGGATTCGTTAAAATATTTGGTGGAGGTTCTAATTGCTATATTCCAGATATCTTCGGTATTGAGGGATTCAATATGACATCTATGCTTATTGGTATCATTACATGTATTATTTACATAGCCATTCAAGTATCAGGTAGAAGAAATCGAATTAAAAAGGGTTACGCTACAGATAGCTTAAAATCAATGATTATGAAAACTACAATTATCTGTGCAGTCGTATTAGCATTTACCTATAAGATTTCCATGTATCGTGGAATTCCAACTGCCTTAATCTGGGTAGTAATTGTAGTTTTAGTTTATGGATATATAACATCAAAGACAACAATAGGACGTCATTTCTATGCAGTAGGCGGTAATGAGAAGGCAACAAAATTATCGGGTATCAATACAGATAAGGTTTACTTCCTTGCATACTGTAATATGGGCTTATTAGCAGCACTCGCAGGTATGTTAACAATAGCACGTATGACATCTGCACAACCTACCTATGGACAGAATTATGAAATGGATGCTATTGGCTCATGTTTTATCGGTGGTGCTTCTGCATACGGTGGAGTAGGTACGGTAACTGGTGTAATTGTAGGTGCAGTGTTAATGGGTGTTATTAACTTAGGTATGTCAATCATGGGTGTAGATGCCAACTACCAAAAGGTTGTCAAAGGTTTAGTTTTATTAGGAGCTGTAATCTTTGATGTTCTTAATAAAAAATCAAATAAATAATATTTATTCATCTTAGGTTATCGATGTACTTGTGTGTTTTAGGTGTTGGAGGCAAAACTCTATATACATTTTCGTAGCTTCTTAGCTTACGTACTATGACACGAAACACGCTGCACATCTAAGTACTTCTAAGTGTGTACATTCGGTTTTATTAATTGGTGCGGAAACGCCTTCGATTCGGCATCCTGCCTCAGCTCAGACTTGCTCGGCCTCCATGCCTCGCATTCCTAGGTTATGCTGTACACACTAAGAAGTACTAAGATGTTTCGCTATTGTTTCTTAGTCATAGTACGTAAGCTAAGAAGCAAATCTACGCAATTCAGAGTTTTGCTTTTCTACTTTTATAGACACACAAGTACGCCTACGCTAATGAATGAATAAATATTCTTGATTATTTATCATTAAGATAAACTAAGACATTTTGACAACTGAACCATAATCAAACTTCGCACTTGAAGATTTCGAGGAGTAGCTAATTGCCCATATTCAATGAAAAACCAGCTCTTGCTTAGCTAACACGTAGTCAGTACAGTGCTGACGTGTTCAGATAGCTTCTTTTATGAATATAGCAATTACCAACTCTATTTGAAGTTTTTAAGTAAGAAGTTTGATCTAAATAATAATTCAATTTAAGAAATAGAATCTCATATAGAAGTTTTTCCTGATTCATTGTATAATACTAAAGATATAAATTTAGTAAATGCAGTACTCAACAAAGGAGACTTTAGAATATGAGATTTTATTTCGCACCAATGGAGGGTGTGACTCGCCATATATATCGTAATGCCTATGCAAAATATTTTGGAAAGGTAGATCGTTATTTCGCACCCTTCGTATGTGCTAATCAGTCCGGAAATTATAAAACAAGAGAAATTACAGATATCTTACCAGAGAACAATGTTGGAATTGAATTAATACCACAAATACTCACTAGTAATGCACAGGATTTTATCCTTGCTTCTAAGAAGATGAAATCACTTGGATATGATGAAATTAATTTGAATCTAGGTTGCCCATCGGGAACGGTGGTGTCTAAGAAGAAGGGTTCGGGATTTTTGGCATATCCAGAGGAACTTGATGAATTCTTGGATAGAATATTTACTGAGAGTGAGACTAAGATTTCAATAAAGACTCGAATTGGGAAAGATAATCCAGAGGAGTTTGAAAGGTTACTTGAGATATATAATAAGTACAAGATGGAAGAATTGATTATACACCCAAGAATTCAGAAGGATTTCTATAAAAATAAGCCTAATCTTGATGTTTTTGAAGAGGCAGTTAAGTTAAGTAAGAATCCACTTTGCTATAATGGAGATATATGCACGGTTAAGGATTACGAAGCTATAATCGAACGTTTCCCTACTATAGATCGAATAATGCTAGGAAGAGGATTAATCGCGAACCCAGAGCTAATCTTAGAGATTATGGGAGAAGCTAAGAAGGACAAAGAAGTTTGGAAGCAATTCCATGATGAAGTATACCATGGATACCAAGAAATCATGTCTGGTGATAGAAATGCGTTATTCAAGATGAAAGAATTTTGGTTCTATATGAGTAAGATGTTAACTAATAATGAGAAATACGCCAAAAAGATAAGGAAAGCACAAAAAGCCAGTGAGTATGAGGAGGCAGTTTCTAGTTTGTTCCGCGAACAGAAACTCATTTAAACGTTATTGATGTATTTGTGTATTTATAAAGTAGTAAGAGCAAAACTCTTAAAAATGTAAATTTGCTTCTTAGCTAATGGATTATGACTAAGAAACGATAGCGTAACATCTATAGTGCTTCTTAGTGTGTACGTTAACAACATAGGAAGGCGAGGCAGGATGCCGAGCCAGCCTGAGCTGAGGCAGGAGCCGAATCGAAGGCGGTTCCGTACCTTTTGTAGGGAGTACTCGTACACAATTAGAAGTACTTAGATGTGTAGCGTGTTTTGTGTCATAATCCATTAGCTAAGAAGCCATGAAAACATATATAGAGAGTTTTGCTTTCGATACTAAAAATACACAAGTACACAAAAACTGTGGAAAGGAGTTAATATTATAATGACTAGCTTAGAATCATGCAAACTATGTGCTAGAAATTGTGGAGTAGATAGGATAACTGGAAGGACTGGCGTATGTGGACAAACAAGTGATCTTGTAGTAGCAAGAGCTGCACTTCATATGTGGGAAGAGCCGTGTATTTCTGGTGAGGCTGGTTCGGGAACTGTTTTCTTTAGTGGATGTAATTTAAGGTGTGTATTTTGTCAAAATCATAATATAGCCAGTGGACTAGCAGGTAAGAAGATTACCATACATCGGTTAGTCGATATCTTTTTTGAGTTAGAAGAACAGGGTGCTAATAATATAAACTTAGTGACACCGACACATTATGTGCCACAGATTGTAGAAGCAATTAATAAAGCTAAGAATAAAGGAATACAAATCCCTTTCGTATATAATACAGGTTGTTATGAGAACCTTGAGACTGTTAAGATGCTTGATGGATTGATTGACATCTATCTACCTGATATGAAATATAGAAGTAGCGCCATGAGTCAGAGATATTCACATGCTAAAGATTATTTTCATGTTGCTTGTATTGCCTTAGAAGAGATGGTTCGTCAAGTGGGAGATGCCATAATCGATGAAACAACAGGAATTATGCAAAAGGGTGTGATAGTAAGACACCTATTACTGCCAGGAGGACTTGAAGATTCGAAAGAGGTTGTTAGATACCTATATGATACGTATAAAGATTCGATTTATATTAGTTTAATGAATCAATATACCCCGTTGCCACATGCAAAAGATTATCTAGAGATAAATCGAAGAGTTACGAAAAAGGAATATGATAAATTGGTTAATTTCGCAATAGACCTTGGAATCGAGAATGGATTTATCCAAGAAGGTAAAACTGCATCAGAAAGTTTTATACCAGAATTTAATCTAAAAGGCGTTTGATGACTAGAGAATAATCAAATAATATTAGGAAATACTAACAAGAATACGAAGGAATAGGAGACTAGAAATTGTGAGTCAAACTGTTGTCTATATGCTGTTCTTGTTAGTTATATTGGGAGCTAATACTATTCAGACCTTAACAGGATTTGCGGGTAATATGCTTGCAATGCCATTGTCTATACGATTGCTTGGGGTAAATGAAGTAAAGACAATTTTAAATGTTTTTACAATGATAGCGTGTATCTATATCTGGTGGATGAACAGAGAGCATGTAAATGTTAAGATATTCACGAAAATCATTATATTTATGATTATGGGAATGCTAATTGGTATGTGGCTGAGTAGGGTTGTGCCAATGGATTTCTTACTACGCATGTATGCAATTCTTATCATTGCCATTGCCATTTATAAAATGTTCGTAAAGAGAGAAATGCATGTACCAGACTATCTAATGATATTCGTAATTCTTATGGCTGGAATAATTCATGGCTTGTTTGTATCCGGAGGAGCGTTATTAGTAATCTATGCAGTAAGTGTGTTAAAAGACAAGCAGGAGTTTAGGGCAACATTGTCACCTGTGTGGGTAATATTAGCTATCATACTTATGTTCTCACATGCAAGAAGCGGATATTACACCAATGAAACCATTCTATTAATAATTCTTAGCATGATTCCACTTGTAATTTCAATTTGGTTAGGGAATAAGTTGTTTGATAAGATCAATCAAAAAGTATTCTTAAAAATCACGTATGTTCTGTTATTATTATCGGGAATATCGTTATTGTAGATATAAATGATTTTAAAAGATCTAGTTAAAGTTATTGATAAATAATCAAGTTTATGTATACATTCATTAACTTATTTGTAGATGTGTATCTATAAGAGACTGTAAAAAATTTTGTGTAAACTTAATAAGTGATATATATATCCTCTTGGA
>NZ_CBDLAM010000232.1:0-5070 GCF_965301125.1 Anaerosporobacter sp.
ATTTTTGTCCCTTTAAAATTAAATTCAATATAAGATGCTGAGTACCCCAGATATAGAATATCATCTTGCCAAGTATACCTACCCACTATATTTAAATTTTTATTATTCTTATCTAATATATTTTCCATAATGTAGAACCCCAATTCAATGATATAGTTATTATTTATAGCAATGATTTCTCATTATATTTATATACTAATTCATTATAATCACGTCTATAGACTTCAATAACATTATCTCTATAAGCGTCGTTCATAAAAAGTTTTGAATATAGTATTTCTCATAATCTATTTTCTATAAGCTACTTTCTGTAATATACCTTCTATAATCTATGTTCTATAAGCTTCTTGCTTTATCAATACAAGCCTTTACTGCTTCCATGACACTACTTCTAAAACCTTCTTTTTCAAGTACACGGACTGCTTCAATTGTTGTACCTGCTGGCGAACATACCATATCTTTTAATTCTCCTGGATGCTTTCCAGTCTCAAGGACCATTTTTGCACTTCCGAGTACTGCTTGACCTGCAAATGTATATGCTTTGTCACGTGGCATTCCTGCAGCTACAGCACCATCCGCCAATGCTTCAATAAACATAAAGACATATGCAGGTGAACTTCCACTTACTCCAACTACTGCATCCATTAGATTTTCAGTAACTACCTCAACTTTACCAAAACCAGATAAAATAGATGCCACCAACTCAGCCTCTTTCTCTGATACATTCTTGTTATAACACATAGCCGTAATTCCTTCACTTACTAATGCTGGTGTATTAGGCATAGTCCGTACAATCTTTACCTCACGTCCAAATGCTGCTTTTAGCCCATCTAAGGTTTGTCCAGGTGCTATTGTGATAATTATCTGGTTATCTTTAATAAGTTCCTTAATTTCGTCAATAACACTTGCGTAGAACTGAGGCTTAATGGAAAGGACTATAATTTCGGCTTGCTCAACTACCTCTTTATTATCTGTAGTAACATGAATGCCAAGTGTATTCTTAGCCTCCTCTAATGCTTTTATATTTAAATCTGAGGAAATAATATCATTACATGCAACAATATTATTCTTAATAATCCCACCTAACATAGCACTTGCCATGTGACCACAACATATAAATCCTAATTTCATTTTACTACCTCCATATATTTATAATTTATTTATATATTAGCTAAGTAATATAATAATCTTCAATTTTTATTATTTCTATAGGCAAGTATAGCATAAATTTATATAATAGAAAATTATGTATTTCAAATAAATTTATATTCATATAGAATATATGCCATGTACCATCTACCTCTCAATACCTGATGTTCCATTATCATTTTTCCCATTACAGCAAAGAGAAAGAGAATTGTAATTTCTATAACACTCAGAGTTAGAATTTTCAGGCATAGTCTATGCCACCAGCGTGATACCTTTTGATAGAGAATCAATTTCAAGTTTTTTTTGTTTATTCTCTGTGTTTCCAAATATTTTCCCATTATTAATATTAATACAGAGAATATAAGCAGATAATAACAAACTTCCTTTAAGCTGTATTGACTTATGTCAGGATGAAATTCCCATATAATATTGTCACTTGTATCACTTTTTGCTTCCCAACAGGGTGATCAAAATAAATTAATGGATAGTTTGTTACTAATAAATATATTTTTTACGACTCTTTTTCTAGTGTTGTTACTTTTTATCTATCAGCTTGGTTTATCTAAAGAACAGAATATACAACTTATAGAGCAATCTAAGCAATTTGAATTAGAAGAACAACAATATCAGAACATACTTAAATCCACTGAAGCCCTTCGTAAAATGAAACATGATATTGAAATTCATCTTGATGTAATTCAGACTTTATCTGAGAATAATGAATCCCAAAAATTAAAGGACTATATTCAAACTTATCACAATAAGTTGCAACAAACTCATTATTTACTTTCGACAGGAAACACTATAATTGATTGTATCCTATCTAGTAAACTCTTATATGCAGTACAGAATGGCATAACGATGGATTATTCTGTACTCGTTCCTGAACCGTTTCCTTTGGATTTAGTGGCATTTTCTTCTCTACTTGGTAACTTGCTTGACAATGCCATAGAAGCCTGTCAACGCTATACTGATTCCAATGCAAATAAAAAATCTTGGATCCTATTCTATATAAAACCTTATCACAACATGGTAATAATTCATAGTGAGAATACCTATAATAATATTGTCAAACAAAGAACTGATAAATCATTTATTTCTTCAAAAGAAGATGAGGGACATGGAATTGGGATAAAAAGAATAAAATCGATTGTCAATGGAGCAGACCGGTATTATTAATATCATACCTGAGGCAGAGAAATTCACCGTACATATTATGATTCCATTAAGAGAGGTACAAAATATTAAAAATTAAAATAACGATTATTGGAGATCAACTTGTAGAATTATATAGACTTACATCAGAATTACATAATTGGAGTGGAGACAAGCAATTAGAACTTGTACTTTTTTCTTATTTATCTGGAGAGTATTATTTTCTTAAAAATAGTCAATATGAATCTTTAATTTTTTTTCTTGATATTCAATTAAGCGGTATGAATGGCATTTCAATTGCAAAAATATTAAGAGTAAACGGCTATAATGGGAATATAATTTTTCTAACCGCTTTCCGTGAATACGTTTTTCAGGGATATGAGGTTCATGCACTTAACTATCTACTAAAGCCTATCACATTAGATTCCTTGAAGCCATGTATGGATGAAGTTGCAAGAGATTTGTCAGGTAATACATATGTATTCACAGTAGGTAAGAAATTATTCAGATTTCTTATACAAATATTCTTGTCTTCTCTAGCCATAATCATTATGTAGACATCTTCACAACTACTAAATCATACTCACATTATTCAACATTTGGCAATATTATAAGTTATCTCCTTAATGAATTTGTCCGCTGTCATCGTTGCTACATCGTAAACATGGCACATATATATAAGATTGTAGGAAACACTATGTTTTTATCTAATACTATGAAAGTTATGATAGGACGTTCTTATCGAGATCAAGTAATTTTACTCCTACAAATTTGAATTTGGCAATTAATCTTCTTTCAGTATACCTGATATCATAGCAGATGGACCAGCCTTGTATATATCTAATAAATTACCAATATGGTCTGCTAAATAGAGTTTTCCGCTAATTGCTGCAAATTTATCCCAATACGCACCACTATTTGAGGTTTCTAAATACTCTTTCTGTCTCAATTCGTTCGTTTCAAACAACGCCTGTTTTAATATATTTACTGATTCCTGATAATGTGCATTTATCATTGAACTAAAATCATAGAGTAGAATGTCATCATTGAAAGCCAATAGATGTGCAAACCCGTCATCAAATGTAATATGGCTTAGTTTTTTTCATATGTATCAGTAGCAACAGGATAATCAACATGAATGCAAATATGCGTTATTTCATGCGTTATCAATCTGATAATCATTGGTAATAAATCATCTCCAGTTTTTCCATAACTCAAAAATCTTATTAAATCAAAAATAATATATTCTCTTCCATCGTGTTCACGAACCATTGCATCATAAGGCGCTGGACAACCTACAGATAGTATTATATTCACATCATTTATTAAGTCTTTCCAACTGTGAAACAATGTCGAAAACAATTCTACATTATATGGCGTAAAATCCATTAAGGCTTCATACATTCTTATGTATAATTCTCTGACATTTTCTCTATATTCACTGTTAGGACTCTCAAAAATATATTCTCCACTATCCAATATGCTACTAAAGAGCCAATGATACTTAGAATCATCTTTTCCCATTAAATAGCTTTTAATCATAGAATCATCAATATTCATCTACTTCATCTCCATATCTTTTGATTTAATCTTGTTAACAAATTCCTATTTGTATCACTGGTATTATATCACTCACCTTTCTATATCACCACTTATTTTTCAACCTTAATATATTCAATCTCTTGTCCTGTTGTTTCGTTTATGTACTTCTTTCGATTACACACCTTTGGATTGGTTTCAACACTATGTAAAAACATTTCTATATATTCCAACATAATATAATCAACTTGTGCAGTGTCTAAGTTTCTACTACATAAATATTGGTGCTTTCCTTTTGTGTTAGAAATAAGTTCCTTTTTAATGTACTTGGTTATATATGCACTAACCTTTTTCATTTTTTAAATATGCTCTTGAAAAAGAATATATTACCAAAAATACTATGAACGATTTACAGGTATCAACTGCAATCATTGTTCAGCCAGAACGTAAGACCAAAGAAGAAGTTGTTTTCAATAAAGAACGTGACCTATTAAGAAATTACATGATAACAGATAAAGCAAATTATTATGATATTGCACCTTATGCTGTTTTGCTTTCTCTCCAATTAGGTTTAAGAGTTGGAGAATTGATTGCTTTGAAATGGTCTGATATTAACTACAAGAAAAATACAATCCACATTCAAAGACAAGAAGTTATTTATGATAAATACAATGATAAAATGGAAAAGGTCGCAAGTTCTGTACATGAAGTTGTTGAAACAAAAAGACACAAGCGGGCAATCGTGTGCTACCACTTACACCAGAAGCACTTTACATTTTAACACAAGTTAAATTTTGGAATGAAAGACATAATCTTAAAAGTGATTTCATATTTTTGAATGAAAACAGTCACAACTTCAATCGTCAACGTATTAACACTTGCTTATCCAGTTATCGCGATAAAGTTAACATTATCAAAAAATCTTCTCACAAAGTTCGTAGAAATGTTATTTCTAATCTGCTTGATAATTTAGCGAATAAGAATCAGTTCAGTTATTTGCAGGACATGAAGAATTAGAAACTACTTTAAATTCTTACTACATGGACATAACAGAAGATGAAGAATTATTGCTTGGAATGGTTGCTTGTTTGTAGTCAATCATAGGTCAATCAAAATTTTAAGACATAAAAAAAGCGGAAGTGCTGATTTTCAACACTTCCACAATTTTTGTTAATGAGACATCGGGGATTCGAACCCCGGACAACTTGATTAAAAGTCAAGTGCTCT
>NZ_CBDLAM010000233.1:0-2192 GCF_965301125.1 Anaerosporobacter sp.
TCCTTCTCTAGATTCTTAATAACTACTGTAATATTACCAGATGTGGTTAATATCTTTTCTATTAATTCACATATTCGTAAATCACCTTTATTATATAAGGCTTCTAAAACTCCAAATTGAGTTGGCGTTAAGTTACTTTTCTTAATCGTTTCCATCTCTCTTCTATGGATTACATTCTCAGCCCTTGTAAATACAACTAATGTAGATAATGTTAAATGGTTTTTTTCAATTAAGTCTTTTAAATTTTCCATGTGTTTAATATATCACTAATTAGTGATATTGTCAACCAGTTATTGGTATTAAAAGAAAAAATAGGAAATCTGCTCTGTTCTCAAAGCAAATTTCCTCTTATAAATTCTTATTAATTACACAGAACTAAATATCTTCATGTTTAGCTGATACCTTATAATCATCTCTTGCCCAATTGGGAGCACTAATTGGTCCTGCCTTAGTCTTTCCCATCTTTGCTGCACCTTGGATCTCAGGGACCTGAGCCTGTACATTCTTTGGGTGATGCATTTTTTCATGCTTTTCTGTTCCATGATTTTTTGGATCATAAGGATCTGGCCTTCTCATTCCTGCTTTTGCCATCGCGATACCTCCTATTTCTCATATAGTATCTGTAGCTTATGCGAATTTATTCATTCCTGTATTCTCTGTCTGAGAAGCATTTTTCTAATAATCATTAAATTAATTATATGTAATTATACTAAAATTAAAAGATGTATCATTCCCATCTTTACTTATAATCTCATTGGGATCAATATAGTATTTTTTCCCCCATGAAGAAACTATGTATTTACCATCGCTTGTTACCCCGATCAAAAGGCCACAAAAATTATTTTAAAATTCTTTTACATCTTATGTATAAAGAATTTTAAACTGCACATACTATACTTGTAAAACCAAACTGAATGTAGGAGGAAAACGACGATGAAAAATCAAAGTAACCAAAGCATTCAATCTTCAGAGGCTTACGAAGACAACGAGGTTTTCGAACAGCCAAATGATACGTCAACTTATGAGGCCTTAATAGGTTAATAAGAGGACGAGGTTTTATGCTTGAGAAGGATCTACTTATATTGCATATTTATATGCGATTAAGTAGATCCTTTTCTAATATAACTATTTAATTAATCCACTCTTACCAATAATCTCAGCAATTTCCTTAAGCTCTTCAACTGTCTTCACCAAGGCAAACCGAATATATCCTTCACCTCTAGTTCCAAATGCCGTTCCGGGAGTTCCAACTACTCCCGTTTTCATAAGTAAGGCTTCACAAAATTCGATGGAGGTGTATTCCTTAGGAACACGCAGCCATACAAACATCGTCCCTTTTGAGTCTTTAATATCCCAACCAAACTTTCTTAGTCCTCCACATAAAGCATCTCGTCTTCTTTGATATTCTGCACACTGATTTATTACGCAGTCTCTAGGTCCGGTAAGTGCTGCGATTGCAACTTTCTGCGCTGGATAAGACATACCAAAATCATATTGACTTCTAAGCTTCTTCAACGCATTTACTATTGAAGAATTTCCTATGCAAAATGAGATACGAAATCCAGTTACATTAAAGGATTTTGATAGTGAGAAAAATTCTACCCCAACATCTTTGGCCCCTTCTATCGATAAGAAGGAAAATCCTTCTCTCCCATCAAAAATAATATCTGAATATGCGTTATCATTGATAATAAAAAATCCATACTTCTTGGCATATTGAATCATCTTTTCATAAAGTGATTTGGGTGCAACAGCACCGACAGGATTCGATGGATATGATAACACTATGTACTTTGTCTTGTATAAAATTTCTTCTGGTATGTCTTCTATGACTGGTAAATACTCATTTTCTTCTACTAAAGGATAATAGCGAATATCTGCTTGTCCTAGATAAGAACCTGCCTCGAATATTGGATATCCTGGGTCTGGTAACAATACGATATCCCCAGGATTACACATTGCCATCCCTAGATGCCCCATTCCTTCTTGTGTCCCATGTACAGAAGTAACCTCATCTTTACTGATTTTAGTACTATACCTGCTTTGATAATAATCAACAACTGCCTGTAGCATTTCATCTGAATCCGTCAAGGAATATTTGTAATTTTCTGGTTCTGCTACTGCCTTAATTGCCTCTTCTATAATATGTTCCGGCGGTTTGAAATCTGGCGTTCCCACCGACAAGTTGTAAA
>NZ_CBDLAM010000233.1:2202-3615 GCF_965301125.1 Anaerosporobacter sp.
AATAAGATTAAATCCTAAAGTCCCATAAAATTCTTTCACTAATTGATTTTTCTTCTCATCTAATGCTGCAAATATACCTGTTTCAAAATGCTGCAGCCGAGTCGCACTTTCAAACTCCATTTCTTTGTCTCCTTTGTTTATTCAAATAACTTTTTGAATATTATATACCAATTTTCTTATATTTTCCATACTAGGTAATATAATATTTAGCCTTGAAGCCCGAACCACCTTTACTCTACACTCCCTATAATATTACATTTATAGTACTTGGCAATCTCGATAAATTCATCATAATGTACACACAGCCAATCAATTGTAGTGATTTTCTTTCCTGATACATATACTTTTAATTCATTTTTTTTCCCTACTACAATTTTATCAATTTGTTCAAATGTGAAAGTTACCTTTCTTCGATAAATCCCATTAACAGACACCTTATTTTCTTTCACAGACAATTTCCAAGTCTTAAATTGAAGAATAAATAGTAGGACAATTCCTGAAAGTACTGCAAACACATATAAGTTACCTTTCGTAACTCTTCCAATTTTAAATATGTACATTATTGCAAACACAATAAACAAAATTACAAAAAATGCTAATACTATTTCAAAAATTCTTATACCCTCATTAGAAATCGCTACATCAAATTCCTTAGAATTGAATGTCATATTCTTTTTTTTCTTTTTCATCACTCATAAACCTTCTTTCTTTTTACAATTCAGATTAATTATAACATAAATTAGATCGATTTACTATTTTTTACTTCTGCACAATTATGTAGTAAAACTTTTAATGAGGTCCCATAAGATATACATATATCACCACTGTTCTTTAACAGATTAGGTCCTTAATTAAAAAATCCCAAGAAACTGAATATCTATAACGAATATCAAATGTACGTCATAGGCATTCAACTTCCTGGGTTTGTTTTCTATCGTGTGTGTGAATTCTTTTAATTTTATTTAATCAATATCTACTTTCCATAATCCATGTAAATTACAGTAGGCGTAAGCAGCCAAAGCCTTATCACCAGAAGATATATCAAAATGCACAATCGGTTCATCATCATGATGAAGATACTTATACTGCCCACCTCTTTGCGTCTCAAGAACAACCGTCATGATAGAATGTTCTTCTGTCATTGGATGAGTCACACTTCCAACATTTACTCGTACGGTATTTCCACTGCAAGTGACAACTGGAATATGTTTTTCAGAAGCTGCTTCCACGGTATTAGGACTTATCTCTTTGGCATCATCAAGGTTATCCTCCGATGTGTAGTTATACGTAACTGGAATCACTAAACTATTGTTATTACATTTAAAAAACTTAATCATAAATAAAATCCACCTTTCATAAGTATATACTTAGTTTGGCTTCTATGTATGATTCTATGTATCTTTTCTGTCATAA
>NZ_CBDLAM010000233.1:3625-5070 GCF_965301125.1 Anaerosporobacter sp.
AATTGCTACTCATTTAACAAGTATTGGAATGATAGGTTACAAATTACATTCTACTATAGATAGCTAGGATTTAATGATAAAATATTTTGTAAATTTTCTTTTTGCCACTTTGCCCCAACCATTGTTTTATTAATACGATATTTCATTATACCAGCTGCACTTTCTATTATTAGATTAAAAGCAATTAATCCTTTTTTAAACTGGATTTTATTAATTTGATTTCTCGCTATAATGGTATGTTCAGGTCTCATCTTTCCTGTGATACTATCTACACCTATAACAACGATTTCTTGATTTGTAAAATGTAGAATATGATATTTCATATCGAACAAATTTGACATTGGTCCAAACAGTGCCATGTTAACCACTGATGGCATTACAAATCCCCAAACAGAAGCATTCTTCTGTGGCATAATATTAATTTGTCTTAAATACTCTTCAATTTCTAATTCATTAATTCCCATTTTTCTAATTCTCTCCTTTACTGTCTATGTAGCCAATTTTAGTTGTAACATATAATTTGTGTCTTCTGTATATCTTACCCTATAACGGATTTCTCACTTAAGTAAATATACCATACATTAACACATTTTAACCAAAAAATGTTGATTTTCTGACAGATGGCATGAATTTTGGTATGAATGACCTAAAAACACCTCGTTTGTTTGTCTAACAAACGGGGTGCAGTTCACTTAGGGATTTAGTTTTTTTATAGCAAATTAAAAATAATTCCCTCTCCTCTCTAGTTTCTTGTCAATAAGAATTCTACTTTCTTCAATTCCTTTTTCTTTTAAATACTTGATAACATCTGTAAGAAAGTTATCTCTTCCAACTACATAGTAGAGGGAGTCGTTTTGTTCTGTAACAGTATCTAGTGTCTCATAAAATTTACTACGTGTATCAACCCAATAATTCTGATATTCTGAATTTTCTAATTGAGTAAGTTCGCTCTTATAGACAAAATTATTTGATGAATTAATATTAATATTTATTAATTTTGGTATTCCCGTTCTATCCTGTATAAACCTATGTATTAAAGGTCTCAATGCCGCAATTCCTACCCCCATAGATACTAATACAATTGGCTTATCCTCTCTTCTTAGAGGCAATCTTGACCCCACTTTGAATAAAGTGACCTCATCTCCTATATGTAATTCTGATAATTTCTCTTTAAATTCAGATAAAGGTGCCATAATTCTTGTGGTAAAACCAATTTTATTCTCCTCTGGCAAAGTCATAATAGACATAGGATGCATGAAACCCTTGTTTGGTGTCTCTCCTTCATCAAATCCTAATAAGCCAATATGAGTATGGGATCCTTCCTTCCAACTGAAATCAGATGGTTTCTCAAGTAAAAAAGTTTTAACACCGGGTATTTCCTCTATAATATCTATAATTTTATTGTTGTATTTAGAAAGCGTATAATATATAGTTTCTTTATATTC
>NZ_CBDLAM010000234.1:0-5057 GCF_965301125.1 Anaerosporobacter sp.
CCATCGTATTTGGTTGAGATGGTAACAGTACCTTTCTTTTTGGTAGTAACAACACCTTTTGAAGATACAGTTGCAATAGCTTTATTACTTGATTTCCATTTAACCTTTGATTTAACTTTTTTTAATTTTAGATTAACATGATCACCAATGTATACTGATTTTTGTGTAATATTTATATATGGTCCTTTATATGTTATCTTAAACTTATTCTTTAAGGCGTATTTGTATGCTGCACTTCCTTGCTGGCAAACAAAAGATTTTATCTCAGCTCCTTCGAAGGCATTATTGATGTTAGTTACGGATGATGGAATCTTAACCGTATCAATTTCGCTGTAGTAAAACATATTCTTACCTAATTTAGTAATACCATCTTCAATTATTAATGTACTTATAGTACTTCGGAAGAATACACCATCTCCCCATTTTTCTACGCTTGATGGAATTGTAAGATTTTCTAAACGTACATATGAAAATGCTCCTTCTCCGACGTTTTCTAATGTAGTTGGGAATGATAATTCTTGAAGTGCTTCACAATTATAAAAAGCATTATCCCCAATGGACTCAAGTCCATCATCTGTAAATGTTACAGTCTCTAACTCATCACATCTATAAAATGCATCTTCTTCTATGTGTGTTACACTCCCAGGTATTGTAACACTAGCTATGTGATCATATTGAAAAGAACTATAGCCAATTACACTTACTATTTTACCATCGATGGTATCTGGAATGACGATGTCAGTATCCGTGCCAGTATATCCGGTTATTTTTATAGTACCATCATCAATTTCTTGAAAACGAAATCCCCCCTGTGATTCGTTTTTGTTCTCTGGTGTTGAAAAATCCTCCGTATATGCTTTTGCCACCGGTTGTGGTAACAAAAACAATAGGAGAAACAATGTTAGAAAAATTCCTTTCTTTACTGATTTCATGTCTACCTCCCTATTATTAGTATTATGATGTGTATGAAACAACATAATATTACACACAATAACATAATATTCCATAAAATGCAATGGAAACTAAGTCCTGAAAAATGTGTAGTAGTGAAAGGAGTTTAATTGGAGATAGATGAATTTCTATCCGTTTTATATGATTCGTCAATTGTAAGAGCGATAGACCGTTTATCTTTAGTAGATTAAATTATTATCTGATTCATACTCATCTGCAAAAATGGAGCTACCGAAACCGCTTTTTTGTGCTAAAGAATAGGATAACTAAAGTTTAGTTGAAACTTATCTGATTATCTGAAAAACATATGGAACCAACTGGAAACGTAACTCGTCAAATTTACAAGACTGTTAAATAATAGGAATTAGAACAAATAATAGGAAAAAATAAATGACAGAGATAACCATATACTGTATAATTATGTACATACTATAAAAATATGTCAAAATAACAACATCTACATAAGACTAGATTTCGCTATATAATCAAGAGGAGGGGTATATATGCCATGGGTAACTAAATTCGATCAATCTGCACAGGATAAAAAGGACGATTATGAAGATTTAGAAAGTAAATTGAAACAATATCGATACAATATACTTTCGGCTATATCTGACACAGAGGTCTATAAAAAAGGTATTAATTACGTAGTGGCAGATACTACAGGAGTTGTAGGAGAGTACGTAGATAAATACATATTGGTAAGAGATGATTACTTTACTAGTTTTGATTTCATTAACAATGAACTTAGTAGTTTTTGTGATGATTTGAACGTTGCAATATCAGAATGTAACAGTAAGAAGCTTGAGTGGGAAGCAAAGATATATACAGAAGAATGGGAGGACGAGAAAGTATGTCAGAAATCAAAATAGTAAAATCAGGGATCGATTGCTATGAAAAAAGTGAGGTTGATGTACATAAGATATGGCTTGAAATTGAAAGCCTAGAGAAAAATCTGAAAACTTCTTTAGATAGTGGAGAGTGGAAAGGTGAAAGTTGTGAAAAATGTAAAACCCTATTAAAGTTAACTGCAGAATATCGAAGAAGTATTATAGATATATTTGGCCAGATGAATACTCATGAAAAAGACCTAGTCACAAGTTCGGATCGATTTACAAACTCAGCAATTGGATCATTATGATGGGAGGATATGAAAATGACATTCAGTGAACTTTATGTTTTGAATAGTGCACTTGATGGAAACGATATCTATGCCATTCCATCATTCTCAAAGAAAAGGCTATCAAAAGTGGAAACGGAAATAGTTAAAGATGTACTGATTCAAAAAGGATATCTAGAAAATTATAACACAGTAACAACTATAGGAGCTGGTGAAATCGGTAAAATTAAATATTTTAAAGAAGCAAAGAGGTATATACATCTATTAGATCTAACAATCGGTTGTATTGACGAGAAAAATGGAATCTTATTAAAGCATAGTAAAGAGGAAGGCTATAGTTTCTTAGCAATAAACCTGAAGGAAAGTATACAGGTATTGGAAGAGTTATTTCCGCAATTATTAGAAGAAGATAAGGATACATCTAGCAAAAATGATTCTCTCATCAATACCAGAGATCTCTTAAATCAATATGAAATAAACGCTAAGACGAGTTTTACAATACAAACGAAATATCTCACAAATCAAGAAAAAAATACAAAGGAATTATTCTTTATATCGAATGATAAGAGATACTACTATGATTGTAAGGATAGCTTATTACACGAAAGAAGTGGAGAGGAGCTAAAGAAAATTCTTAAAGAGCGGCTGGAGGTGTATTAGATGGGGAATAAGGATACAAGTATTGCTTTGAATGATACCTTTATGGAAGAATTAAAGGTAGATTTCACGCAATGCGCTAGTTATGTAGATGATATTTTCAAGGATGTGGCTACCATGCAGCAGACCATGTATGATAGTTATAATGGATATGCATTAGAGGGAGTAAATGATTTCTTTCGTGTTTTGTCGCAACACCTTGACAAATTGAAGCAATGTTATGAACATTTAGCGGCTTATACAGAATTGACGAGTACTGAGCTGAGAGAAAAAGATCGGCAAATAGCATCGAAACTGATAAAGGAGGTTCAGAAGAAGTGATTAAAGATATCATATCTGACAGCGAATTATGGCTTGCCCATATGCAGGCCTGGAATAGGGAGTCAGCCATATCAATTAACTCGATTCTCATGGAAGCATACGAAACTACAAAAGATGCTTGTACAGCAATTTCTAGTAGTGGATTGACTGGAATAACAGGAATAAGCCAAGTTTTGCTAAAGAGTAAAATAGATTCTTTAGAACTAGAGAGAGAGAAGTTATACAAGTTTTGTGAAGGTATACATGAGAATGCAGAGGAAGAGATTGATCGTCCATTTCACTATAACGTAATGAAATCATTGACAGAATTATATGATTTAAATCCCAAGGATATAGTACTCTCATCAACAACACCAAATGTAAATTTAGCGTATATGATGAGTCAGGTTGTTGTAGACCCAGCGTTAGCTGCAAGTTTCACGATGAAGGAATGGTCTCTTAATTGGGATGAAATGAACGATGATCTAAAGAAAAGCCTTATAGAATCAGTAGGTAGATACTATGATGGTGATGTTACGAAATATATGAATGGATCTGTTTCAAGTAATGAGTTCAATAAGGATATTGATTTAGTAATAGAATATTATGAGTATCTGAATCCAGAAGATGCCAAGAATCTCGATGATCTATTCGAGGAAATGAAAAATGATACTACGTATGATTATTCTGTAGATATTAAAAACATTAAGTTTATTGCATATACTGCCCCAGAACCGTACAAAAGTGTGTTCTTTGAATATGCAGGGGATTTAGATATTGCAGAATATAATTATCCGGAAAAGGATAGTAATGGGGATTCTTTGTCTCAGCATTATAGTTCAGATGTTAAGAAGCTATATCTTAGATTCCATGGAACAGTAGGAGAAGGTAAGGATGATAGGAGGGGGGCATATGCTGTTTTCTTTCATGAAGTGGGGCATGCAATAGATGATTTAATAACAATGGATAAAGAGAATAAATTTTTATTTTGGACTACTTCAACAGATATAAAGTGGACGACAAATCATAAGATTTTTTCAGATGGATTGACAGTTCAACAAACAGCAGAGAACGATGTGAGGGAAAATATATCGAAGGCGGTAGAGGAGTATGCGGGAAATAATGGATATAATTTATCTATGTCAGAAATAAACAAAATAGTAACCGGATTAATTAGCTGTAACTTTCAAGAAAATTCATTAAACAAATCGTGTAAAAAAATATATAATGCAGTTAAGAGCCAATATAGTATACAGTTTTCGCAAAGTTCTACTGAAGCAACAATATATAATGGTATATCTGATGTTTATGGTGGTTTTACGGATAATAAAACAAGAGGGTCGTATGGTCATAGCACAAAGAATACGGACGGAACATCAACTTATTATTGGAATAGTAAAAATGGAGAGTATACAGGAAAACAGTCAAAAGAATTATGGGCACATGTATTTGCTAGGCAGATGACAAATAACACAGATTCATTACAGAAAATGCAGGAGTATTTCCCGGAATCATTAAAAAAGATAGAGGAAGTCAGTATTTCATTAACGGAAGGAAATAATTAGATATGAGGAATAAATTATTATATTTATTAATAGGTACTTTGTTTTTAAGCATATTAATTAGTGCTTGTTCTAAGAAAAACCAAGGAGAGGGGCAGGTAAAAGAAATGAATACAAACCAAGATAAGGGGAAAAAAGAAGAACCATTGGCAACAAAAGAAATGTTGATGGAGTTATTTCAGCTAACAGAAGAAGATTTGGAGGAAATTCCAGTAAATGAACTTCTCTCTTATGACAATATGACAGAAGAAGATTTAATGGATTTAAAGATACATTTGATAGATTCTTCTTATATGGTTACTTATCTTAAAGATATACAAAAAAGTATGGAGGAAGAGAAAAAAATAAAAGAAGAATACGGAATAATCGACTTTACTTATATACTTGCAGCAAAAGAATATGAAGGAGAGTTGCCAGATATAGATTCAATTCATTATTTAGTTGATGCCTATAATATAGGGGATGGA
>NZ_CBDLAM010000235.1:0-5013 GCF_965301125.1 Anaerosporobacter sp.
GTCGTATTACTGGACGAGTAGGACATTTTGAATTTTGTCTTAATACTACTGCCACATCCTTGTCGCTAGTTATTACTGTACAACCTGTTGGATATGCCGCAACGGATTCATTAAATAACTTAACTAATTCATAATCAAATTTAACACCACTTTGACTAAGTATATAGTCAATTACCTTATGAACTTTCATTTTTCTATCGTATAATCCATAAATCATATGATCAAATTCATCACACAATCCTACTATTTTACTACCAATTTTTATTTTGTTCCCTTTTAAACGTAATGGATATCCAGTCCCATCTATTCTTTCATGATGGCATAATATAATGTCCTTAGCTATAGGTGATAGCCATTTTTCCTTCTCAACTGAAGTATACCCATAAATCACGTGTTTTTTCATCTCTTTTACTTTGTTATCATCACTATATATTGACTCATAACTCTCATTTTCTATATCAAAATTCAAATAATTAAATCCAATATCATGTAGTAAGCTACCTACAGCTATTTCCCTAACTTTGTCTTTTGGTATTTTCATTTTTAAAGCTATTAATACCGATAGTGCACATACATTAACCGAGTGAGAATAAGCACCTTCATTTTTTTTACGAACGCCAGATATATTAAACATAACCTCTGGTTCATTTAGGATATCAAAAATAATTTCATCTGCTACTAACTTTAATCTTTCTAATTCTGAACTGTCACTGAAAAAGTACTTTTCGATTGTTTCTTTTACTGTTTCTTGACATTGCTCTTTAATTTTAATTTCCGTTAACTCGTCAACTTTAATACCTATTGCAATTTCGTCTTTAATAAATATATCCGTTATTCCTAATTCAAGTAACTTTTTAGCATACTCTTTCTTTACAACTGTTCCTTCTGACATTAGTATAGTCCCTGACTCAGAGTAAATATCCTTTGCTAAAACTTCATCTCCTTTTATTACATTAACATTAACAGACCTCATTGCAGTATTATTATTTTTTATTTTCACCATTTTGGTCACCCTAATTCTATCTGGTATTTTTTAAATACTTTAATAGAAATATACTAGTTACGCTTGTAAGTTTCTACTTTCAATCGCTTGTTTTAGAGCTAATTTTTCTTCTTCTGATAAAATAACAAAAGATTCTCCTTTAATAATCTCTTTAATATATGTGTAGCAACCTTCTCTACTACTATGCATAGAATTTAACAAGAAACCATCGTTGTCTTCAGTTAATAAAGCTAATACAAAACTTAACTTTCCACCCATTTCACTAAATGCATCATATTTGACAATACCAACTTTTTGATATACAACCTTTAAAGTATCTTCAATATTAGAGATTTGATCTTTTACTTCTTTTGCCGAAACTTGAAGATTACTTATTTCTTTAAATCTCTTTGTAATTTCATCCTCCATACTCTCCATTGTACTACCAGACATAAAACCTTTATACTTCTTCTTTAGAGAATGAACCTTACAGAGCAATACTATACACATAATAACGACTATTAATGTAACCCCTAATGAACCTAGAAGTACATATCCTATATCTAAGCCTATACTATCAAATACTTCCATAATTATCTCCTAGCCTATTACTTTTGATTTTTCTTAATTGTTTGAAACAGTTCAATAATAAGTTCAAATTCATCTTTTGAATAATATTCAATTTCAATCTTACCTTTATCTTCTGATTTTTGTTTGACTTGAACCTTACTACCTATAATTTCTTTAATTTTCTCTTCAATATCACGATAGATAAAGTCTAACTCTCTCCCCTTATTATCTTTTGTCTCTTCTTTAACTGGTTCTAATAGTTTCTTAACAAGCTTTTCAGTTTCACGAACACTGAGTTTTTCATCAAATATTTTTGTTGCTACTTGATACTGTAAGTCACCATCTTCAAGAGTAATTAATGCTCTAGCATGTCCACTGGATATCATGTCATCTATAAGCATTTGTTGTACACGTTGATCTAACTTTAACAAACGCATAGAATTTGCTATAGCAGTTCTACTCTTAGAGACTCTTTCAGCTACTTCATCTTGCTTCAACTTATATTCATTAATTAACTTTTGAAATGCTATTGCTTCTTCAATAGGATTTAAGTCTTCTCTTTGAATATTCTCTATAAGCGCTATTTCAACTATTTCTTGTGAACTGTATTCTTTTACTATAGCAGGTACTTCTTTTAATCCTGCAACCTTGGCAGCTCTCCATCTTCTTTCCCCAGCTATTATTTCATAATACTTATCCCTCTTTTGTAATATTAAAGGTTGTATAATTCCATATAACTTAATAGAATCAGCCAATTCATGAAGAGTATCTTCATTGAAATTTCTTCTAGGCTGTGATTTATTTGGTTCAATTTGATTAATGTTTATCAATGTTTCACGTGAAACATTATCTTCATTTTTCTTAGACTTTGACTCTAACGTTTCACGTGAAACATTCTTATCCTTTGGTTGAATAACCTTTTGAGGTATCATTGAATCAAGGCCTTTTCCCAGCCCTCTACTTCCTGCTGCCACTAGTATTCACCTCTCTCCATTACTTCTCTTGCTAAATCTCTATAACCATCCGCACCAGCTGACTTAGGGTCATATAAATTAATAGGTTTACCATGGCTTGGAGCTTCAGCTAAACGTACATTTCTAGGAATAATAGATTTATAAATATTTTGTTTCAAGTTCTCTTTTACATTCTCTACAACTTGTAATGATAGATTTGTTCTTGCGTCATACATAGTGAAAACGACACCTTCGATTTCCAAATTAGGATTCAACCTTTCCTTTACAAGATTAATTGTATGTATTAGTTGGGTCAACCCCTCTAATGCATAGTATTCACACTGAATTGGTACAAGAACTGTATTTGCCGTAGTCATAGCGTTCACCGTCAACGTATTTAGTGAAGGAGGACAATCAATTATTATAAAATCAAAATTGTCTTTGATTTTATCTATATAAGATTTGAGTATATACTCTTTATCATTGATACCTATTAATTCAATTTCCGCTCCTGCTAAGTTTACATTGGATGGTAGAACATATAAGTTTTCACATATACTTGGAATAATGCAGTCTTCTAATTCACAGCTTCCAATCATCAATTCATATACAGTATTCTCCAAACTGTTCTTGTCAATACCTAATCCACTAGATGTATTTCCTTGAGGATCAATATCAATAGTTAATACTTTCATTCCTTGTTCTGCTAAGCATGCAGATAAATTAATAGCGGTTGTAGTTTTTCCAACTCCACCTTTTTGATTAGCAACTGCTATTATTCTTCCCATTTTTCCACCTCCAAATTTTTATATTCGATTTATCATACTAATTATAGCATTTTTATATTTAGTAATCAACTGACATAATTGAAATGTTTCACGTGAAACACTTGAATTAATAATAAATTAATAATTATAAGAAAAAACTAACTAGCCCAAAAGTTACCTTGCGGGTAGTTAGTTTTAATTATTACAATCTATTTCTACTAATTCTAGCTACATTAACATTACTAAAAGTTTTGTACTAATTCATGTATATCAATATCTAGAATAAATCTACTAAATTATTCTTAATTGCAAATACAGCTGCCTGGGTACGATCAAATACTTCAATCTTCCTAAAAATGTTTGAAACATGATTTTTAACAGTTTTCTCACTAATTGATAATTTATATGCTATCTCCTTATTGAATAATCCTTCCGCTAAAAGTTTTAGTACTTCAATTTCTCTCTTAGTGAGATCGTTAATAGCTGGATTTTCATCTTGATTACTGAGCTTTTCATTTAATAATGGAGCCAAACTTGGTTGTATATATGTCTCACCTTCATTGATTGTAAATATAGCTTTTTTTAATACTTCCGAATCAGAGTCCTTTAGTACATATCCGTTAATACCAATCTCTACTGCTTATGCTAAGTATTCAATTTCATTATGTATCGTTAATATTAGTACTTTTACCTCAATATTATTTTCTTTTAGTTTCTGTAACATCTGTAGGCCATTCAATATAGGCATGTTAATATCAAGTAATACTACATCTGGATTTACTGTCTTTATTAATTCAATTCCCTCTTCGCCATTACCAGCTTCTCCTTTTACTTTAATATCCCCATCCAATTCAAGTAATTGTTTGATTACTTCTCTCACTAAAGAATGATAGTATATATTAACCAATAGGCACACATACACTTATTTTTGATCCTTCATTAATAACTGATGTTATTTCTAATTTGCCTGATAAAAGTCCTACTCTTTCTTTCATCATAGATAAACCAAAACCAGATAAGGGATCATTTACTCCATCTAATTCCTCTTTACTTTTCTCCAAATCAAAACCACAGCCATTATCTTGTATAACTAACTCAATGCTATTCTTATCATACTTTAAATCTATGTTAATTACAGTCGCTTGTGAATGTTTCAAAGCATTATTACAAGCTTCTTGTATAATACGAAATAAAGTTAAATCAATGATATCCGAATTTATTTGTTTTTCGTTTTGAACATTCAGTATTACTTTTATCTTAGTGCTATCAATAAATTGTTTGATATATCTCTTAACTGTAATAACCAATCCTAAATCATCTAAAGACATTGGACGTAAATCATAAATTATATTTCTCATATCATTTATGGTTGTTTTTATTGTACTTATCATTGTTTGCAACTCAAGCTTTGCCCTTATAGGATCCAAATCTACAAACTTAGTACAAAGCTCAGTTTTATGTACTAAATTAGTTAAGTTTTGAACTGTTGTATCATGCAGTTCTCTAGCTATACGTTTTCTCTCAATTTCTTGTATTTCTAGTAATTTAAGTCCATTAATGTCTTCAATTAATCCTCCATCTTTATTTTTAGAATTATGTATTACATCGTTCTTTAAATAGCTATTTAATCTAGCTAAATCTTGTTCTTTCAATAGAGTCCGATCATAATGTTTCTGTGTTTCTTCCATTCTCCTTAATTCACATCGCAGCTTTTCTTCCATCATTTTACATTCGTTATTAT